>NZ_JBFANM010000005.1:24056-239923 GCF_040674815.1 Nonomuraea sp. NPDC049709 | reverse complement strand
CAAGATCCTCGGCTGGCGCACCCCCGCCGAGGTGTTCGACGAGCAGCTACGCTCGATCCAACATGCCGGTGTTGCAACGACAGGTTGAACCCAAGCAATATTGCTCGCGGGAGTTCGAGCGGGCTTGCCGCAGGCTCGGCGTCGCCCGCTCGCGCGGAGCGGTCGGCACCAGCGCCGACAACGCCTGGCCGAGTCGTTCAACGCGACCCTCAAACGCGAAACCCTTCAAGGCGCACGCCGCTGGCCCGACGCCGGCAACGCCCGCCTGGCAGTGTTCCGATGGATCACCCGATACAACACGGTCAGGCGGCACTCCTACCTCGGCCAGCTGAGCCCGATCGACTATGAGAAGACGGCAGATAGCCTGAGGTCCGTCGCCTGAGATCGGTGTCCACACTCAGGGGGAAAGGCCCCACGTCCGGTTCCGGTCGGCGGCCCGGGGAAACGGACTGGTGGCAACACCGACACGGCCCCCGGCCGACCGCACATCGTAATTGGTCCCGTCGATGCACATACGCCACGGCTGCCGGTTTCAGCGCAGCCGTACGGGCAGCGCGGTCAAACCATTCATGATCACTGATGGGATGCGGGTGAGCGATTCTGCCGGCACGTCGAGCTTGAGGCCGGGGAACCGGTCGAACAGCGCCTCAATCGCGATCCGGGCCTCCAGACGGGCAAGTGGTGCGCCGAGGCAGTAGTGGAGACCGTGCCCGAAGGCGGTGTGCGGCGTGCCCCGGCGAGTGATGTCGAGTCGGTCTCCGTGCGGGAAGTGAGCCTCGTCGCGATTTGCCGCCATCAGGGCTACGAGCACCGTCTCACCAGCAGGGATCATCGTTGCGCCGATCTCAATGGGCTCAGCGGTGTGGTACGACAGAGTGCTCTGTACAGGGCTGTCGTAGCGCAGAAGCTCCTCGATCGCGCCCTCGATCCGGTTCGGCTCGGCGCGCAACAGGGCCATCTGGTCTGGGTGGGTTAGCAGGGCCAACACACTGTTGCCGAGCAGGTTAACCATCGTCTCGTGCCCGGCGAGCACGAGCAGGAACACCATCGAGGTCAGCTCATCCTCGCTGAGACGCTCATCACCGTCCCGCGCGGCGATCAGGTCGGAGAGCAGGTCGTCCTGCGGCGCATCCCGCTTTATGTCGATCAGCCCACAGACGAAGGCGTGCATCGCGGTGGCCGCCTCCACGTAGTCCTCGACGCTGTGGGTCCCGGGGGACATGAGCGGCTGTGTCCAGGAGCGGAAGGCGTGCCGCGACTCCTCCGGGATGCCCAGCAGGTCGCAGATAATGCCGATTGGCAGAGGATAGGCGAGTGTGGTCACCAGGTCGACAACCTCGGCACCATCGAGCGCATCCAGCAGCCCTCCGGTCATCGCCTCGATTCTCGGCGCGAGCTTCTCGATCCTCCGGCGGGTGAACACCGACGCCACCAGTTTGCGCAGCCTGGTGTGGCTCGGCGGGTCGCTCGTCAGCATGTTCATGTGGAGGCCGCGGGCGAGGTGCTCGGGCAGGTCAGAGACGCGCGTTGCTCGTTGCCAGCCCAGTTTGACCAGCCGGGGGTCGGACAACAGGGCCCGGGCTTCGGTATGCCCGGTGACCACCCAGGCCGGCTGGCCTATCGGCATCATTACGCGGTGCACAGGGCCCTTTGCATTGAGCTCGGCATAAATCGCGTGCCGTTCTCCGTCGGGAACCGCAGTAAACGGGGCTGTGGTGGTGTCCTCTGACGGGAAGAGGGACATGAACACTCCTAAGTCTCAGCGCAAAATGTTCTCGAGCGTTAGTTTTGACATCGTCACCATAGACATACTGGCCTATATGGCTGTTCCTTTAGTCCTCGCCATTAGCCTGGTGCGCGTCTCGGTTTGCGGGTCTTCATCCAAACCAAAGCCAACCCGCCCCAACACGCGGGATCCCGGACCGACTGCCGCTGGTCCGGGTCAGGTTTCAATAGTTCCCTCGCGCCGCATTGCCGCGACACCGGCGTCCACGCCCGCGTCGTGGCACTGCGAGATGTTGGCATGGACCAGCACGCCGGCGGGCCACTCCGCAGCACGGTGAGCGGCGTACCGAGTCCTGGTCCATGAAGCGCCTGTGATTGAGAGATGCTCAGCGTCGTCCAGCCGGCTCATTGGAGCGGCACACAGAGTGGGTCGCCGCCCTGAGTGCCTGGCGATGGAGCGTGTCCAACCGTTCCAGCACTGCCCCCGACCCAGTGGCCAAGGCCAACTGCGTCGTGCAAGGGATGGGCTTGTCCCGCAATTCCTCGGTGTTCTTGAGCTCTTGAAGCAGGTCCGTGGTCAGCTGGTCGAGCAGCTCGCGGATCTGGCCAAGGTCGGGGCGCGTCGTGGGCGCTTCCTCCGGGTGAGCGGTCCAGTGAGCGAACAATCCCTTCTGCACGACCTTGCTCGCGGTGATCTGGTCCCGGAAGAACGCGACTGCCGCGTCCGGGTTCACCCCGGCAGCGCCGGCCTTTTTCCGGACCTGTTCCAGTACCTGTTCCTCGCGCACAGGGTCCTCGATGGGCGAGCCGGTGCCGAACTTGGACGCCGCTACGTCATCACCCACGCGAATACGCTCGATGACAAGGTCCGTCAGAGGGCCGAGCCTGCCAAGAGGCTTGGTCGTCTTGACTATGCTGCTGACGGATTCGGCGTTCATATGGGCACTCGTGGCCATGGCCTGAGGGGCGGTCAGTACTGTTGCGGCTCCCAACAATCCGGTGATCACGGCGAAGCGCCTCATTCTGTTTCGCAATTCCAATTGTCTGCCTCGGTTTCGTATTTGCAGGGAGTGGGCTGCCTGTTTCAATGGGCCGTTCACCGGGTTCAGGACCTGACCGGCAGCGGGGTCGCGCGGAAGACGTGGTCCGGATCGAAGCGGCGTTTGACTGTGAGCAGCCGCTCAGTGTTCGGGCCGTAGGCGTGTGCGATCTGCGCGACCTCATCCGGCCCGAGCAGGTTGGGGTAGCCGCCCGGCAGCGCATCGGGCTCGAGGGCGTCGGTCAGGTCGCCGGCCCAGGCGCGGTGATCCGCTGAACGGGTGTCGCCAGGTTCCCAGAGAGCGATGATCTCGATCATGAGGTGCGGGTCGCGGTTGCCGAATGCCGTCTCCGTCACGGGTACCCGTGCTGCGGCTCCGTGCAGGCTGTGCACGGATACGGCTGAATGAGGCGAGGTCAAGGTGGAGCCTGCCAGGCTCAGCATGTCACGCACTCCCGAGGTCAGTGACGGTACTGAACGAGGGCGGATCTCGACGTGCCGGCCGAAGGGGAACTGCGCGTCGATGGACGCGAGCATCTCGGGCATGGTGGTGGGGGCGACCTGGGAGACGAGGGGCGTGCCAAGGGTGTCCAGGCGCGCCAGCGCGCGTTCTCCCGCCGCAGCGTCGTCGCCGCTCCAGGTCGGCGAGAGAAACGCTGCGGGCTTGCCGCCTGGGCCGGACAGGACGCCGAACTGCACGGTCAACTCGTCTGCGCTCTCAGCCAGGACATCCGACAGCCCGGCCAGTACGATCCCGGCCTGGTCCCACGGGAACAGCACCATGCCGGACAGCAGCGTCGGCACACGGTGCAGACGCACGCGCATCGAGATGACGACCCCGAAGTTTCCACCACCGCCGCGCAGTGCCCAGAACAGATCCGGCTCCCGTTCGGCGTCGGCAGTGACGACCGAGCCGTCGGCGAGCACCACGTCTGCGGACAACAGGTTGTCCAGGGCGAGTCCGAAGCGGCTACTGAGCGGTCCGTAGCCGCCGCCGAGTGTCAGGCCCGCCATGCCCACGGAACCGGCGGAGCCGGTCACGGCGGTCAGACCGAAGGGCTGGGCGGTGGCGACGAGATCGGCGGCCGTGGCCCCACCGGACACCTCGGCAACCTCCGCCACGGGGTCCACCGTCACCCGGCGCAGGCCAGAAAGATCAATGGTCAGGCCGCCGTCGCTCAGTGACCTTCCGGCCCAGTCGTGGCCGCCGCCGCGCACCGCCAGCGGTACCCCGGATTCCCGCGCGGCCAGCACGGCGGCCCGGACCTCGGCCGGGTCGGCGCACCGGACGATGACGCCGGGGCGGGCGGACACGGCGCCGTTCCAGATGGTTCGGCCGGCGTCGTAGTCCGGCCCGGTGGTGGCCACTCGTCCTGCGCGGATGGTTCGCCGCAGGATGTCGGTCAGACGGCCGAGTTGTTGGTGTGTCGTCGTGGACATGGCACCTCTATCTTGGGGATCTTGACACGCACGAGTGAACGGCAACTCTTCGTCAGCCACTGCCGGCAGGCGTCGTGAAACGGTCCGGCCGAGGCTGCCCGCATAAAGGGCTTTGGCGGGCGGGGCCGTTCTGGGGGTGCGTTTCACCGGGTGCTGCGGGCAGCATCATCACGTGCGTGACCGTGTCGGGACGGCTGATCATCACGGCGTGGGAGGCCTTGACCTGGCGCCGGCGGCGAGCGCCACGGGGATACGGACACGCACGACAAAGTCGCCAAGAGAGAACGTTCGGTCTCGCAATTAGATCGTACTCAAAAGACCCCTGTCAAGACCGAACGTTCTATCTCCCATGCTGCCAATCTGGCGCGCCGACTTCGAAGGCGGCAGCGCCTCCGAGGCGCGAGTGCGGCTCCGGGCTGTGAAGACATCCCGGAAGGCGGAGGTGAAGAGCGGGTCTCGACCGTGGATCATGGACCGCAGCCTGGAAATACGATTACCAAGATCCATCACGAGATTGCGGGCCTGCTGCCCCGGCCACTGCTTCGAGGGCGCCAGGACAAACCTGCAGCCCGCAACCGTGTATGGAGTATTGACGCCCTTCACAGGCGCTGAGATGGTCTCCCCGCAGAACGGGCCGATGGGCCACGGGTGCAGTTTCCCGTACAACATGCCCGGCGGCCGCGAGCCGGCGGCCCTCCCAGCCGTTTCCGACAGCGTCAGCGATCAACCGCACCCGGCGCTGAGCGGACCCCCGGGCCTGGGCGGGGCTGTGGGCGAAATTCTTGCGTCTCCACACGCATCCGCCGTATATTTCACGACAAACATTGGTCAAGGCCAAAGAACTTTCAGGTGGGCGCGGCTACTCCAAAAAATTTGGAAGCGAACTCGTCCCTCACCGGAGATGGGTGATGGCATAAAAGCAGTCGGCAGCGTCTATGGAGGGGCGACCCCAGCGGTTGCCGTTGTCAACAGCGTCGGCACGGTGATTGCCTGGACCCAGGCCGCCGAGGAGCTCACCGGCTACCCCCGCCGCCGACATCCTCGGCCGCCCCATCGGTTCACTCCTCCCGCCCGCCGGCCACGACCGCGACGGCGAACGGCCCGGTGCGCACCTGCCTCGGGCGGGATTGACGGAGGTGCGACGGCGGGACGGCGAGGTGGTCATGGTGCGCGCCGAGGCCGTCCCGCTCACTCTGGGCGACGGCGCCGGGAGCCGGCAGGAATCCTGGCTGGTGTCGGCGATCCCGGCCACCCTCGACCCGTCCACCGACACCGGCGCCCTGCTGGAGTCGCTCATCAGCAGCTTCCCCGTCGCCATGGCCATCTGGGACAAGAACCTGCGCTGCGTCTGGTTCAACGAGGCGGCCGAGCAGCTCAGCGACGGCTACCCGTACTACCGGATCGGCCGCTCCCTGGCCGAGGCCATCGCGGGGATCGACACGGCAGCGCTGCAGGACACGATGCGCGAGGTGCTCGCCGAATCTCCCTAATCGAGCGTCGCTCCAATTACAGAGAGCTACTTGTCGCTTCGCCGTAGTTTCGGGAGAACAGGGCCGTGACCTACGGCAGCGCGCGCACCTCCTCATGTACCACCTGCATGAGGTTCATCGTCGGCGGCACGGGCGCGCCGGGAACGGCTGCGATGGCCGCGCAGGCTGCCTCGATGGCCGCTTGCGGGTAGGTGATGAAGCCCATGTCGCCGTGCGCGATGAAGAAGTCCGGATCTGCGCTGTCGAACACGATCACCCGGACATCGTTGTCGTGGCGCACCCGGGCGACAAAGGCACGCAGTGACGGCCCAACCGTGCCGTCTGCCAGGTTCAGCGGCGGGTTGTCGATGGGGACGGTGGCGACGCCGTCGGAGATGGCGACCCGGATTCCAGCCAGCTCTTCGTATGTCATGATCAGGTTTTGTGTGCAGGCCCGAGCGCCTGAGCAGGGCCTGATAGACGGAGTGGATCATCCGCTCACGCGACGATGGCAGCGGCGAGTTCGCGCGGCCGGGAGGCGAACGGACTGTGATCGCCGGGAAGAGTGCGCACGGTGAACGCGTTGTCGGGGAAGGACTTGTCGGCTTCCGCGATCATTAGAGCCTGCGCCGCCGGTGTCAGAGCCCGGTCCTGCGCGCATCGCAGGAAGGTCCGCGGTATCCGCCCCCAGCGTGGCGCAGTCAGGGTGATTGGAGCCAGGGGGATGGCCAGCGGCAGATCGGGGCTCAGCGCGGAGCGCCAGCGGTCGAAGCGGTCTGCAGGCGTGTCGTGGTAGTAGGTTTCCCTCAGTCCCTCTACGTAGGTGGGGTCTGGTGACAGCGGATTGATGCGGAGGGCGCCGATTGCTTCAAGATCACCGAGGTACGCGTCTTGCCCGGACGCGGTGGCGTTCTCCGGCGAGCCGAAGTAGTCAATGAACCTCGGCCGTCCGGCGGGGATGAACGCGGACAGGTAGACGACTCTGTCGACGAGTTCGGGCGCTCGCTCCGCGGCCAGGGAGGCGGGGCCGCCGCCGGCGCTGTGCGCGACAAGTACAACTGTGTGGTAGTGGCGTACCTGACGCAAGGTGGTCACGACCGCGTCGGCGCAGGCGTCCATCGTCACGCCAGCGATCGGTGACCTCTCGGTCAGCAGACCAGGCTGGCCGGGCAGCAGGTACCCGGACGGCAGTTGCGCGTCGAACCCGTGCCCGGGCAGGTCTACAGCCACGCTGGCCGCACCCAGTTCGGCGATTGCCCGCTGCGTCGGCGCCCACTGCGCTGAGCTGTGCCAGGCTCCGTGTACGAAGACGTAAACGGTGCTGTGCAAAGGAGATTTCGTCATGGCTGCACGGACCTGAGCCGGTCGAGCTTCGAAGCCCTGGTGAACATCACAAGGGCCCAGACGATGGCGAACGCGAACCGGACGAAGTACAGCCGCCTCAGATTAGAGGCCGTCCCGGTGGCATCGGACGGAGCAGCGATGGTGCTCACTTTGATCCTTTAGTAGATGTTGGAAGGCTTGCGCGAGACTGAACGTTCTGCTCGCGCAGCCTGGCAAGAACATCGCCGTCTGTCAAGACAGAACGTTCTATTCACAAAGAGCGTCATAGGATGTACGATACCGAACGTTCTGTCTCATGATGTAGCCTGTGCAGACCGCGTGGCTCGCCAACGGATCAGGACACTGATCGGGGGTGGACGAGGAGGGGGCGTAGACCTCCAGGGGATCCGGCGACTCGTCCCCCGTGCCCGGCCTGGGTGCGCGATCCTGTCTTTGCCGAACTTTCGGAATGATACGCGGATGGCTGAGGAGCTGCACCTGGCGTGGGACGAGGTCGTCGACGACCCTGGACGACGTGGACGATAAGGAGGGCGGGATCGTCATTGTCGAGGAGCGGGAACTCGCTAGCGTGTTCCCGCTCGACTTGCTCGCCGACGAGGAGTAGACGGGAAGCAGGTCGGTGTGTGGTTCGACCCGAGCTTCAGGCCGGGCGTTCCCCGGGCAGCGCCGGACTCCTGCCGGAACCTCCTGACAGCTACCCGGGCCGGACTCCAGAACCTGATGTGGAGTTCCATGTACAGGAGCCTTTGGCCGAAATCCCGATGTTCGGTTCTTGCGCTCCACCGTCAATGCCAGATGTATCAGGCGGTCAGCCCGGCGCTGACCAGCCAGATGTGTTCGCAGGTCGAGGATGCCTTTTGCAAATTCTCGCGGGACTCCTGCGAGGCGTGGTAGAAGGTGCGCTCGATCATCCAGCACAGGGCGCGTGCCATCGCCGACGCTTGTTCCGGCTCGGTGCCCGCCTGAATGCCGGCTCGCTCCAGGACAGCGGTGATGGCTGTGATGAACAAGCCAGCTGTACGGCTCCACAGCTCGCCGATCTCCGGCACGGTCAACGACAGGTCGATCGCCGTGCGAAAGACGAGGCCGTGCTCGTTCCACAGCTCGACCGTGCGCCGCATGGCCGCTGCGATGGCCTGGCGCGGCTCGTCGGTCTCTGCAGTGGCCCGGGACCGCTCCCACAGGTGCTCCACAGTCCGGGCCACGAGTGCCGTGACCACTTCCTGCTTGGAGCCGAAGTAGAAGTACAGGGCGCCGCGTGTGATGCCAGCGCCCTGAGCGATGTCGCCGACGGTCATGGCGTCGTAGCCCTTCTGCGCAAGCAGAGCTTCGCAGGTGTCCAGAATGGCCCGCTCCCGGACATCGCCTTTGCGTTCGGTGGTGCGCCGACTCCGCGCGGGGTGGTTGCCGGGCATCAGAGCTGAGCACCCTCGGCGAAGTCGGTCGTACGGGACAGCGTCTCCCATACGCGGATGTCCTCGTCCACAGCCGCGCGCGCGGCGGTGACCAGTCGCAGCGCATCCGAACCCAGGACGAGATGGGCCGGCGGCCGGTCGACCGACGCGATATGCACGACGGCCTCCCCGGCCTTAACCGGATTGCCCAACTGGTTCCCGCTGGCCTTCTGCCGCGCTTCACGGATGGGATTGAACAACTCGTCGTAGTCGTCGATGGACCGCGCGGCGCGTGTCATCGACCGTCCGGCCCAGTCGGTGCGGAAGGAACCGGGCTCGATCGCCGTGACGTGGATCCCGAACTGTGCAACCTCCTTGCCCAGCGCCTCGAGGATCCCTTCCAGCGCGAACTTGCTGCCGCAGTAGGCGGACATGCCGGGCACGGCCATGAGCCCGCCCATGGAGGTGACGGCCATCAAATGTCCGCGGCGACGCCGGCGCATGTAGGGCAGCGCGGCCTGCAGGGTAGCCACCGTCCCGAATACGTTGACCTCGAACTGCTGCCGCACCTCGGCCAGCGGGGTCTCCTCGAAGGTGCCCTCCAGGCCGTAGCCGGCGTTGGCGACGACGACGTCCAGAGGGCCGACGCTCTGTTCCACCTCTGCGACCACGCGCGAGACGGCGTCGTCGTCCGTCACATCCAGGATGCGGCCGTGAGCGTACCCGGGTTCGAGCTCTTCAAAGGCCCGCAGGTCCTTCTCGGAGCGGACCGTTCCGACGACAGTGTGCCCGGCGGCCAAGACGGCTTGGGCGAAGGCACGCCCAAGGCCCGTACTGACGCCGGTGATGAGCCACTTCTGTTCCTGCATTGCTCCTCCAGCTAGGGCTCGGAAGGAGTCTGGTTGCTCCCTCGCCTCAAACTCTACATGATGTCGATTTTTATCATCGTCATGCAGATTTCTGATGGCACCTTACGGCTCCGTCAAGCGCTCCATGGCGATCTTCCCCGGGCGAGAGCAGAGGTCGGGCCACCCGACGAGCCGGGGGCCCAATCCGGCGGGGTGTTCAGAATGAACGAGTGTTCCGTAAGTGGAGGCGTTGTTGCTGCACGCGCAACGGACGGGCGACACCGAAGCTCTGGCCGCAGCGGTTGACGCCTACGCGGAGGTGTGCGCCGAACTGTCCCCGCGCGATCGCCACCGCTACACCCACCTGGCCAACTTCGGCAGCGCACGGCGCTGAGGTTCGATGTTCGTGCTGATGCCTCATGCCTCTTTGCCGAGTTTGTTGAGCTGTCAGTTCACGGGGATGAGGGCGTGGGGTGGTTGCCCATGCCCTCATCTCATCTCGGCAACCGGGTGATCGCCGAGCACAACCCGGCCATCGGCAGGGAGGCGCCGCTCACTCGCCCTGATGAAGTCACAGTCCTGGCTGCCCCGGATCACCCCGCGTACGGGCCACCACCCGGATCTGGCCGTCCTGACGGTCTATCTGCTCGATCTCCACCGCCGCCAAATGCGGGAAGAGCACGTCCACCACGTCACGGTTGCACACCGCTCACGGTCTCATCCAGAGCAACCCTAGGTATGCGAAACAGCGCAATCCGTTACCAGGGAAATCTTGGCAGAGCCCCCGTCTATGTGTCGAGAATCCTGTCGTCAGCCCGAAACCATTAATCCGGGGCGGTGTTTCATGCTGCGAAGTCTGATTTTCCGGGCCACGGGGGAGATTCGATGGGGTGTTGGAAATTTTCAAGAGGCGGGGAATATCGAGATCGTTCACAGGAAATCACCCAATCCCGACAGGTGACCCGCGCGGGTTGATGACACTGCAGGTGAGGTCGTCGGCACTGGAGAGGGCCGGTGTGACGGCGCGCAGTTCGGCTGGCAATGCAGGCCGACCCACGAGACGTAGGAGTTGCTGTCCGTGCTGCTGATTGCCGAGAAAGCCGAGGGTGTGCTGTCCGGTGGCAGGGGCGGCGTCGAGGATCTCATGAATAGTGCGGTGCGGAACAGGTCCTGGATCCTCCATCTGGTCGAGGCTCAAGGTGCGGTGGCGAAGAGCCGGTCGAGGTGCTCGTCCAGGACGGCGTGTGCCGTCTCCGGGCTGCCGTGCCCGATGAGTACGTGCGTGCCGAGGCCATCGGCCAGCGCGAACAGCGCCGCCGCCACCCGTTCGGGATCCAGGTCGGTGGAGACCTCGCCGGCGTCTTGGGCGTGACGGATGAGTAGGACCAGCACGTCGTGCAGGGCGTCGTAGCCCGCACGTAGATGGTCGGCCAGCTTCGGGCTCACCAGCGCGCGGGCGGTGAACGCGGTCGCGATGCGCAGCTCGGCGCGGCGCTCGTCGTCGGTGGGCACCAGTTCGGCCAGGATGTCGCGCAGCACGGCGCGCGGCGGCTGCTCGCCCACGCCGAGGCTCTGCCGTACCCTCTCGGTTCCGCGCTCGCTGATGTAGTCCAGGGCGAACAGCAGCATCTCGTCCTTGCTGCGGAAATAGTGCTGGACGGCGCCCAGCGAGACCTCCGCCTCGGCGGCCACGTCTCGCAGGCTCACCGCGTCGAGTCCGTGGCGGTTGATGATCGCCAGCAGTGCCTCCGCGATCTGCCGCCGCCGATCTTCATGCCGGGCACCCAGGCCCCGCGTACGACTGCCCTTACCCACGGCACTCTCCAACATTTCAGTACAACCGACTTGGCCTGCTATCCCCGCTTATGATATTACCGGACGGTTGTATTGATTTGCTGTCTCAGGGTGCCCTGGGAGACCGGAGGATGCGACGTCATGATGATCGCGGGTGTGCTGCTGATGATCCAGGGCTTCGGCAACGCCCTGACCAGGTGGCTCTGGGGGACCGGCTGGGGACTGCTCGCGGTGGCCGAGCGCACGGCCGACCTGCCCCCATGGACCGGCGCGGCGGTGGGCCTGCTGGGCCTCGCACTGGCCGCGGCGGCCCGGCTGAAGGGCCGCCGCTCGTGAACGGGCGATGCTGGGCGGCGCTGGCCGCCTGTGTCGCGCAGCTGATCTCGGCCGCGCCTCCCGCGCCCGCCACGCCCGCCGTCTCTGCGGGCCCGCTGGTCCGCACGGATCTCGGCTGGGTGAAAGGCGCACAGGCCGACGACCACCGAGTGTTTCAGGGCATTCCCTACGCCGCCGCTCCCACCGGCAACCGGCGCTGGCGCTCGCCCGCGCCCGCCCGGCCGTGGCCCGGTGTCCGGAACGCCACCCAACCGGGCCCGCGCTGCGCCCAGCCCGCGACCCCGGGGCAGCCGACCGGCACGTCGGAGGACTGCCTCTACCTCAACGTCACCGTCCCCCGCACCCCCGGCGGGCGCAAACCGGTGATGGTGTGGCTGCACGGCGGAGGATTCATCGAGGGCGCCGGCAGCGACTTCGACGCTCACCACCTGGCCACGACCGGGAGCGTCATCGTCGTCACCGTCAACTACCGGCTGGGCGTCTTCGGACTGTTCGCTCACCGCGGCCTGGCCGGCTCCGGCGGCTTCGCCCTGGAAGACCAGCAGGCCGCCCTGCGCTGGGTGCACCGCAACGCCACTGCGTTCGGCGGCGACCCCGGCAACATCACGCTGTTCGGGGAGTCCGCCGGAGGCAAGAGCGTCTGCGCGCACCTCGCATCACCGCGAGCGGCCGGCCTCTTCCATCGCGCGATCATGCAGAGCGCCCCCTGCACCGGTACGGTGCCTGCCGGCACCATGTTCCCCGGCGTACCCGCCTTCCGCCAGTGGCCGTCCGTCGCCGACCGGCAGGCCGACGGCGCTCGGCTCGCCGCCCGGCTCGGCTGCGCTGACCCGGCGACGGCCCTCACCTGCCTGCGCCGGGTGCCCACCGCGCGTCTGCTGCCCCTGCACGACCTGTTCATCACCCCCGCGGTCGGCAGCCCGGTGCTCCCGCAGAATCCCGAACGTGCCCTGGCCACCGGCACGTTCCACCGCGTCCCGGTCATCTCCGGCACCACCCGCGACGAGATGCGCTACATGGTCGCCCTCTTCTACGAGCTTCCGGGCACGCCGATCACCGCCCGGGCCTACACTCGGTTGCTGCGGCGCGCGTTCGGCGAGCAGGCCGACCGCGTCGCCCGCCGCTACCCCCTCTCCCGGTACGCCTCTCCGGGACTGGCCTGGGCGACGCTGACCACCGACGTGGTGTTCGCCTGCCCGACGTACGAGCGGAACCGGAGCCTGGCCCAGCGGGTTCGCACGTACGCGTTCGAGTTCGCCGGGGACGACGTCCTGACCAAGATCCCGGGCTCGGACTTCCCGCTCGGGTCCGCACACGGCGCGGAACTGGCATACCTCTTCCCCAGCACCGGCCTGGACGCCCACCGGCGGCAGCTGTCCACCACCATGATCGGATACTGGACGGCGTTCGCCCGCACCGGCGACCCCAACGCGCCCGGCCTGCCTCGCTGGCAGACCTTCGACCCCGTCCGCCCCAGCACGCAGTCGCTGGCGGCCCCGCCCGACACGACGGGGCCGACCGACGTCGCCGCCGCCCACGGGTGCGCGTTCTGGGCCGGGCAGCTCGGTTGAGCAACGCCACCGGCTGCTCCTCTTCGTTGTCCGGATGCGCCTGAAGCTCCGCGACGAGCC
The DNA here is from genome assembly GCF_040674815.1 of Nonomuraea sp. NPDC049709. Lineage (NCBI taxonomy): Bacteria > Bacillati > Actinomycetota > Actinomycetes > Streptosporangiales > Streptosporangiaceae > Nonomuraea > Nonomuraea sp. NPDC049709. Next base: position 226,903 of record NZ_JBFANM010000005.1, on the reverse strand, counting down.
GGTCCACCCGCGCGCATGCGTGTCCGCCGGAGCCTGACAGGCTGTCCATCGCCAGTACGGGCCATCGCCCGAATGAGGTTGTCCTTGTCCCTTTACATCATCGATGAGCAGGGCAGACAGGCCAGCAAACACCACACCCGCAAGAAGTCGATCTTCAGCACGTTCCAGCCTGGAGGCGAGCACACAGCGCTACCACTGATAACGGCGCACGCCGTTTGCTGGACAGACCCGCCAGAGCACTGGCGAGGTCTCCCGCTCGACAGGCCGGTAGACGATGCCAGGATACAAAAAGGCGAGCCCGAGCCCGAGCACGAAAATCGACAGAGCCATGGTGTCGATTTCGCCGCGCCCCGATTGTCTTAGAGACGACCATCACGCAACCGAGGAGGACACGATGAAGTACATGCTGCTGATCAGCCACGGCGACCCGGACGCGTGGGACCGCCTGTCGCAGGACGAGCAGCAGGCGATCCCCACCGAATACCAGGCGATCGAGCAGACTCCGGGTGTCACCCCCGGGCGATGGATGCAACCGCCGGAGACGGCCACCACAGTGCGGGTGCAGGATGGCAAGACGCTGACCACCGACGGCCCGTTCGTGGAGATGAAGGAGGCGCTCGGCGGCTACCTGTTCTACGAGGCCGACGACCTCGACGCGGCGATCGAGCTGGCCGCCCGCATCCCGGCGGCCCGAATGGGCGGCGCGATCGAAATACGCCCGCTGAACGAATGACCGACGTGCTGGAGCGAATCTTCCGCGAGCAGTGGGGACGCGTCCTGGCGGCGCTGATCGGCTTCCTCGGCGACTTCGACCTCGCCGAGGAAGCCGCGCAGGAGGCATTCGCGATCGCCGCTGACCGCTGGCCGCGAAACGGAATCCCGGCCAACCCGGGCGCCTGGCTGATCACAACGGCACGGAACCGGGCGATCAACCGGATCCGCCGTGATCGCACGCTGGCCGAGAAGACGCGCCTGCTCCAGGTGCAGCACGCCCGGGAGGACGAGAGGGACCCGATGAACGACGAGGTCTTCCCCGACGAGCGACTCAAGCTCATCTTCACCTGCTGCCACCCCGCCCTCGCCATGGAAGCGCAGGTTGCCTTGACGTTGCGCGTGCTCGGCGGGGTGAGCACGGACCAGATCGCACACGCGTTCCTGGTGCCCGAGCCGACGATGGCGCAGCGACTGGTCCGGGCCAAACGGAAGATCAAAGCCTCCGCAATCCCGTTCCGGGTGCCCGCCGACCACCTGCTGCCCGATCGGCTGACCGCCGTGCTCGCGGTCGTCTACCTGATCTTCAACGAAGGGTACATGGGTCGGGTCGACCTTGCCGGCGAGGCGATCCGGCTCGGGCGGGCGCTGGCCGAGCTCATGCCCGACGAGGCGGAGGCGCACGGCCTGCTGGCCCTCATGCTGCTGCACGACTCCCGTCGCCACGCGCGCTTCCAGAACGACGAACTGGTCCTGCTCGCCGACCAGGACCGCTCGTTGTGGAACGTCGCCGCAATCGCCGAAGGCCGCCGCATACTGTCCCGAGCCCTGGCCCTGCACGGCCGCGGCCCGTACGTCATCCAGGCGGCGATCGCCGTGCTGCACACCGACTGGCCCACCGACTGGCCACAGATCGCCGCGCTCTACGGCGAACTCGCGCGGCTCACTGCCTCCCAGGTGGTCGAACTGAACCGCGCCATCGCCATCGCCGAGACACACGGCCCCGAAGCCGGACTGGACATCATCGACCGACTCACCCTTCGAGATTTCCACTACCTGCACGCCGCCCGCGGCGAACTGCTATGCCGCGCCGACCGCATCCCGGAAGCCCGCACCGCCTACCAACGTGCCCTAGCCCTCGTCCACGACGATGCCGAACGGCGTCTACTACAGCGACGGCTGGCCCAGCTCTCTGAACGATCCCCACACGGGTAGCGGCGACCCGCGCGAGCACGTGCACGCCGCCCGCGGCGTCATCCGCGAGGCCGCGTTCACCGTCCTGGACTGTTTGTGCGGCCTCATCGCCGCCTGCCCCGCGCCGCCAGCCGGCGAGCGCTGGACGCCGAGCTCACCGCCCTGCTCGATCAGCAACTCGCCGGGCTCCGGCCGCGAATGGCTGCTGCGGCGCCCGGGACCCTACCGTGTGCGGCACCGGTCGCGGGTGGAAGGGCTTCTGGTTCGCCTTTCCACCCCGCGATCGTACGAGCCGGCAGCTCAAGGCAGCTCCCGTGAGGCCATGCAGTCGCGGCGCTCGGTGAGATTGCGCGCGTGGCGGCGTGATCGCCGTTGCGATGAGCCAGCGGCGATCATTCGAGCCGCTCTCCAGCTACAGAGGCGGGTGGGGACGACAGCCCTTCAGGCGTGCAGGGAGTGCATCTCGGAAGTGGCGCTCGTTCGGCGGCTGTGCTCGAGGAGTTGCTTGTAGTCGCGGGCTACGCCCCGGAGTAGCGTTTCGACTGCGTGCTCGATCTCCCTGTCGTCGATCGGGAGGTGGCTGAACAGGACGCGGTAGTACACGAAAGAGCCGAGGAGGTCGAGGACGATGGCCGGGTCGACCTCTTCGCGCAGGTCGCCGCGCTCGTAGGCTCGGGCGAGCGTCCGCTGGACGGCGGTGCGCGGGGGGTCGAACAGTGTCGTCATGAACGTCTGCCGCAACTCGGGGTCGCCGGCGCAGTCGGCGAGGAGCGGTCCGAGCACGTCTGGCGAAATGCACCGGAATGCCCGAGCGAAGAGCTTCAGGCATTCGTCGAGGTCGCAGAGCGTGCAGCCGGTGTCCGGCGCCTTGATGGCGCCGAGGCGGGAGCCGAGCGCGGCGAGTACGAGGTGCGAGCGGCCTGGCCAGCGGCGGCGGATCGCCGGCTTGGTCGTCCCGGCCTGTCGTGCTACGTCCTCCAGGCTCAGCCGGGTGTAGCCGACGCTGAAGAGTGCCGCCAGTGTCGCCTCGAGCACCGCGACGTCGATCGCGGGGTCGCGCGGACGCCCGACCCGCACGGTGCCTGGGGAGATCTCGCCTGCCGCCATCATCGCGTACCACGATACGGCAGTTTCGTTGCGGTGAGGAACGCAACTGGGCCAGTGTCGCGTCTCCGGAAGAAGCCCCGTTGCATGCCTTGAGGCATTACGTTACGTTTGGTATCGGAACATTATTCAGGGACTTCGCTGTTTCGAGAGCGGAGCGAGACCGAGGGTCAGCCGGTCTCAAGCCGGCACCGCACTCGGCCGGCCGACCGACCCCCAGGAGTGTGCCAGGTATGTCCGTCAGCGCATCGCGGCCCATCGCCATGCGGGCCGGTCCACGGGAGTGGACCGGCCTCGCCGTTCTGTCCGTGGCCAGCGTGCTGATCGCCATGGACAACACCGTGTTGTTCCTGGCGCTACCGCACGTCACCGCAGATCTCGGCGCCTCGGGACCGCAGATGCTGTGGATCCAGGACGTTTACGGCTTCCTCATCGGTGGGCTGCTGATCACCATGGGCACGCTCGGCGACCGGATCGGGCGCAGACGGCTGCTGATCCTGGGCGCGGCCGGGTTCGGGATGGCGTCGGTGCTGGCCGCGTTCTCCACCGGCGCGGAGATGCTGATCGCCGCCCGCGCCGTCCTGGGCATCGCGGGTGCGGCGCTGGTGCCCTCGATCCTGGGCATCCTGCGCAACGTCTTCGCCGATCCGAAGCAGCGCATCGCGGCCATCTCGGTGCTGATGACCTGCTTCACAACCGATGGTGCCATCGCCCCCTTGATCGGTGGTCTGCTGCTGGAGAACTTCTGGTGGGGCGCGGTGTTCCTGGCCGCTGTCCCGGTGATGGCGTTGATCCTGCTGCTCGCGCCGATCTTGCTGCCCGAGTCCGCGGACCCTGGTCCCGGAAGGCTCGACCTGCCCAGCGTGGGACTGTCGGTGGTCGCCATCCTGCCGATCGTCTACGGCGTCAAGGAGTTGGCCGGCCACGGCATGTCCTTGCCCGTGCTGCTCGGCCTCGTGCTCGGCGCCACCTTCACCGTGCTGTTCATCCGCAGGCAGAACCGGATGGACAGCCCGCTGCTGGACCTCCAGCTGTTCCGCGGCCGTGCGTTCAGTGTCGCGCTGTCAGCGTTGCTGGTGGGGCAGTTCGCGATCGGCGGAGTGTTGTTCCTGATGCCCCAGTACTTCCAGTTGGTGCTCCACGAGTCACCGATCCAGGCCGGGCTGTGGCTGCTACCGGGAACCGGGATCTTCGCGCTGATGGCCCTGGTCATCCCTCCCATCGCGGCGAGGCTGCCACGCGCATGGCTGATGGCAGGCGGCCTGATCGTCGCAGCAGCCGGGTACGGCCTGCTCGCCATGGTCGACACAGGGACAGGACACGGGACCCTGGTCGTGGCGATGGTGCTCGTCCTGGCCGGCATGGCCCCGCTGGTGCTGCTGGTCACCGACCTGGTGGTGGCCAGTGCTCCGCAAGACAAGGCGGGCTTTGCCGCGGCCATGTCGAGCACCAGCATCGAGCTCGGGCTCGCGCTCGGCGTCGCGTCTCTGGGCAGCGTCCTTGCCGCCGTCTACGGCAGCGGGATGAGCGACGTGCCGGCCGGCGTGCCCGCGGGGAGCGCCGATGCCGCACGAGCAAGCCTCGCAAACGCGACCGGCGTGGCCCAGCAACTGCCCGGCCCGGCAGCCACGAGCCTGCTCACAACGGCCAGGGAGGCGTTCATCGCCGGGTTCAACGTCGTCGGCGCGATCAGCGCCATAACCGCAGTCGGCGCGGCGGTCGCTGTCGCTTGGCTGCTACGAGACATCACCGCGACCGCTAAGGCTGAACCGGCCAAGGACCCCACACCGTGAGGTCCTCAATGGCACCCAGGCACGACGCAGAAAACGCATCATTCACGAGCTATGCCTGCATCTGCCAGCGCTACCGGACATCCCGCGGATCATATACGCGCGCTTCAACGACACCGTCAAGCGCGTGGATGGACCGTGGCGATGGAAGTCGCTGGAGGTCATACCGGACTTTGTCGGCGACACCAGTCGGCACCTTCCCCATGAACGACGGAGAACGCAGCGAGCGCAGAACTGTCCGCAGGGGAACGCCGACCGCACTCGCATGCGAGGCACCGCCTGGTGCCGTGACGACACTCTCAGCCGTGTAGCGAACGGGTCCCCAGCTGGAGACGGTAAGTTCGAGCCGGCTCTCCGAGGAAGGAGGAGGCATGATCCTCACCATCGCCAGAGTCACCGACTTCGATCAATTCCTGAAGACGTTTTCGACCAAAGGCGTCAAGAAGAGGAAGGAGCACGGGTCCAAGGGTTCTTGGGTCTTCCGCGATCCCGATGATCCCAGCCGAGTGTGGGCGGTCTTCGACTGGGAGGCTGAGGACTACGAGAAGTTTTTCTCCGATCCCGAGATCCCGGCGATCGCCGCGGAACTCGGAGTCCAAGGGCCTCCCGTGAGGGCTGAATCCATCGCCGAGTACGACTCCTGATCGACCGATCGAGCTTGGGTCAGCCGCCAGCATCGAGCTTGGGTCAACTGCCAGCGTGGAGGGGGATATTCCGCACCCCTCATTCCTTGCGCTGTGGACGGGAAGCGAGGGCCCGGGGTACGAGCGTCTCGCAAGCCGATCCCTTAACGGACAGCGTTGAAGGAAGCGCCCTAGGACAACGGGCCTCCCTTCTAGCGGTCGTCGCACCACCGCAGCGCCGGTCGGGCGCGGGCACGGTGAAATCACGCTGGAGCACGCCTCCTGGATCTCCGCCGCCGGAGACATGATCTCCACCACCAAGGATCTCCAGACGTTCTTCTCCGCACTCAACCACGGCAAGCTCATCTCGGCCCGGCTCCTGGCCGAGATGCGCAAGCCGCACCCCGACAGCACGGCACGCTACGGCCGCTACGGCCTCGGGGCGTGGGTGCAGGACATGGGCTCGGGCTGCGGCGGCACCGTGTTCAACAGCAACGGCAGCAACAACGGCTACGCGGCGCTGATGTACAGCACGCCCGACGGCAGCAAGACCATGACCGCCTCGATCACCACCGGGGACGCCGCAGTCGACACGGCAAAGGAGTTCCCGAAGGCGCTGGACAAGCTCGTCAAGGCGGTGTTCTGCGACGGGAAGGCCACGAACTGACGAGGCCAAGCCGGCTCAATAGACGGGGCCGAACACCGCCGATCCGTACACCTTGACGGTGGACCCCTCGCGGTCGTGCATCAGGAAGAGCGCGAACCGGGCCACGCCAAGTTCGCTGAGCTCAGCGTGGCCACACTTGTGTTTTCCGGCCGTCCTGGGTGCTGTTACTTCTCACCGACATTGCGTGCTGGTCATGACTCTTCCTTTCACAGCGCGTCGTCGATGCGTTCGAGCAGGGCGTCGGCGGCGGCGGCTCACTTGCGGCGCCGCTCAGCCTCGGCGTGGTGTTCGCGAGCGCGGACGGCGCCGGGGTCGGATCGCGCTTCGGCTTCGGCCGCCCAGGTGGCAGAGTCATCGGCTTCGCCGCTCTGGCGGGCGGCGAACTCGCGCAGGGCCGCCGTGAGCACGAAGTGGTGCTCGTCGTCCATCAGGTCGATGGTCACCGTGTGCGGCTTGACCAGGGCGGCGGGGGCCGGCCGCTGGCCGTACCACTAATGGCTGTCCCGTTGTTCCTCGGCCCCGGTCTTGCTAGCCGGACTCACTTCGCCGGGCCCACCGGACGCGCACCTTGGCACCGCGCCGAGCAGAACACGGCATCCGCGCGGCGCCGGCCGTGCGTGCACGGTGGAAGTCTGCGGCATTATTCCGTCGCCGCTCAACCATCCGACCGGCTGGAGTGTCCTTGGAGGCCGGAGGTATGAGTGGACGACCCGACGTTTGAGAGATTCGCGGTGCAGCGGCTGCCGGCGCTCTATCGCTACGCCATGGTCTTGACCCAGAACCGGCACGACGCTGAGGACCTGGTGCAGGAAGCGCTCACTCGAACTGGCCTGCGGTGGAACGCGATCAGACGCAAGGACGACCCGGAAGGCTATGTCCGCACCGCCATGGTCCGCATCATGGCCAACCGATGGCGGCGGCCCAAGCGCGAAGTGAGCGTGTCGGCGCCTCCCGAGCCCGCGGCGGAGGATGTGGGGCTGGAACGGCTGCTGGACGGCGACGGCATCCGCTCCAGGATCGCCGGGCTGCCGCCGCGCATGCGGGCCGTACTGGTGCTGCGTTATGTCGAGGAACGCGGCGATGAGGAGATCGCCCGGTTACTGGGCTGCAGCCGCGGGACCGTCAAGAGCCAGGCGTCGCGAGGGCTCGCCCGGCTGCGTGAGGCCGTCAAGACCGAGGAGATCGAGCATGGATGACCTGGAACGCCGTCTTGCCGCGCTGCTCAGCGAGTCTTCCCCGGGTGATCCGCCGCCCGGTCTGGCAGATCGGATCCACCGGGCCGTGGCCACGCGCCGCAGGAACAGGCGAGCCTTGGCGCTGGCCGCCGCGGCGGGTGCAACGGCGATCCTGGTGGCCGTACCCCTACCCGTACGCGGCGGGAACGGCGAGGCCGCAACCACGGCAAACCTCAGCCCGACCCCCGCATCGACCCCCGTATCGACGCCCGTATCGCCCCCGTCTTCTGAGCCGACGGTGACTGTGTCCACGCGGCCCGAGCCGACCATGACCAAGACTGTGACACCCACCCCGGACCAGGCGAACGTCAACATCCCTGCCGGCCTCGGTATCGAACAGGCCCTGCGCCGCCTCCTGAACGTGGCGAGCGTCGTGGACGTCGAGAGCCGCACGGCGCGGGGCGAGCCGTTCACGCCCGCAGCGCTGGGCAGCGACGGAACGGTGCTGGGAACGACACCTGACGGGCAAGTGGCAGAGGCGGGCGCGAGTGGCGGCACGCCCCAGGAACTCGGCTTCCCGGCGCGGTCGGGGCTGGGGACGGCCACGGACTTCCGCACCTGGACGGAGCTGAACGGCTCGTCGGCCGCCCAACGGTGCCGCACGGCGGACGGGAGCACACGCACGATCAGCCCGCAGGGGACAGGGCCCGGGGGGCAGGTCTGGGTGGACGGTGGCGTGATCGTCGGCAACGACGCCATGCGGCAGCCCTGGGCGGCCAAGGGATGCGCGCAGGTGGGTACGGTCGTCAAGGCCGGGGACCCGGCGAGTGGGGTGGCGGTGGCGTTCTCCTACCCCCACCTGTTCACCGCCGACCGGGCGAACGACAAGGTGCTGCGCATCCTCGACGTCGAGACCGGAAAGGTGACGGCCGAGCATCCGCTGCCGGAGGGGGTCCGCGCGCAGACCATGGACGCTCCGGACCAGAAGTGGTACGCGGCCGCGTCCGGCAAGTGGTTCGCCTGGGTGGCCGACGGCACGCTGCGATGGATGCCGCGCGACTCCTGGGGGCCGACGTCCATGCTGCCCGGAGTTCCCACACCGACGCAGGGGGTCTCCCCGTGGATGACGGCGGGCAACCGGCTCATCACCTACAACACCGGGGCCACCTCGCTCCTGCTCGATCCGGTCACCGGCACGCGATACAAGAGCCCGGACATCATGCTGGCGGCGGGCGACTGGCTGCTGTGGCAGAACGGCGACGGCTACCGTCTGGCCAACCTCCGTTGAGGTCTGCGGCAGGTGTCCTGCTGGTGCTCGTCATGATCCCCACGGTCGCGAACCTGGCCGGCGGCGGCCCAATGTACATCTGGACGCCGTCACTCCCCATGCCTCTCCTGCGCCTGGTCACGGAGGCGGGGCTGCTGGACGCCTGGTTGGTCGCCGACCTGCTCGCCGCCCTCGGCATGATCGGCGTACTCGCGGCGGCGGCCACGGCCGTGAGGGAGTACGCCGTGGCCGCGACACTGCTGGCCCTGGTCGCCGCCGTCAGCCTCGCCGCCACGGCGGCCGGCACCCTGCTCCCCCTCGGCTACGCCCTCCTCTACACGGCCGGACTCGTGCTAGTGGCCCGTCACGCAACCTTGGCTGGATAACTGGTCCAGCTTCGGATGGGTGAGCTGGCGGCGAAGCTGGTCTTCGGCTGGGCGCGGGCGTTGCGCCAGCGGACGTGGCCGCCGATCGCCGTGTTCTGCTCATCGTGGGTGCGGTGGTCGGTGCCGTTGAGGGCGTAGTAGCGCAACGCGGCGAATTCGGACTCGATCCAGTTCAGCCATGAGCCGTAGGTGGGCAGGAACACCAGCTCGACGTCGTTGTCGGCGGCCCAGGCTCGGACCTGGGGGTGCTTGTGCGGCGAGTAGTTGTCCATGATCACGTACAGCCGTTCGCCGGGCCACCGCGCGCGCAGGGTCTTCAGGAAGGACAAGAACTCGCGCCACCGCTTGCGCCGGCGAATGCGGTAGTACAGCTTGCCGGTGGCCAGATCCAGCGCGGCGATCATGTGCATGACGCCGCAGTAGCGGTGGTAGGTGGCCCGCAGCCGGGCCGGGCTGCGGCCCGGCCGCCACCGCTTGCCCTTGCGGGGTATCAGGTTCAGCGGGCCGAACTCATCGGCGCAGATGACTCTCCCGCCGGTGGGCGGGTGATCGTATAACTCCAGTACCCGCTGCATCTTGGCGATGAAGTGCGGGTCGTTGGACGCCTTCCAGGTCGTGGTGGTCTGCCAGCTCACCCCGTTCTTGCGCAGGATCCGCCGCAGGTGCTCGCGGCTGACCGCGACCACCACACCGCGGGCGATGAGGTGTTCGGCCAGAGTGCGCAGACTCCAGGTGGAGTGGCCGGTGATACCCCACTCGGCGGGGACCGTCCGGGCGATCAGGCAGATGTGCTCGCGCACCTGCTCACTGATCACCGGTGGCCGGCCCCCGCTCCATTTTGGGTCCAGCGCATCGAACCCCCGCTCGTTGAAGGCATGGATGACATCGCGCACATAATCATCACTGACCTGCATCAACGAGGTGATGTCCGGCACGCTCTGGCCTTGCCCGGACATCATCACCACGATCGCCCGGCGCAGCTTGACCGGGTCCTTGAGGGTCCGGGTGATGCGCTGGATCCTGCGGCCCTCCTCCATCGACAAGGGCCGGACGAACACATCCGGTGGACGAGCCACAACTACCTCCCGGTTTGCAGAGGAAGCCAGCTTTACGGGTTCACCGGTCGAGATCAATTACCCGGTCAACGTTCCGGGACGGGCTACTAGTACGGCAGGCGAGGCCCTTCTCCATCTGAGCGCGACCGGCCTTCGTGGCGTCCCGTCATACCCGGGGTCGAGGAACGACGGGATACCCATTAGCGGGACGGGCTGTTCGAGCAGGGCGGGGGCGGTGCGGCGACGAACAGCGTTGAGTCGGTCTTCGACGCCAACACGGTGGGATACCGCGATCTTGCGTGTTCCCATCTGCACTCGTTTTCAGGTCGCAGCAGAAAGCCCCGCACACGGGGGCTTTCGCGCGCAGCGTGGGAGTGCCAGCCCTAACCTGGGACTAGACCTCACCCATCCCTATTCTTGCAATAGGTCGTCTTTGTTGCGCTGATGTAGATGTGAGTGACCCTGTAACGTTCCAGAGGTATGACGTCCCAGTCGCAGAAGTCGACATTCGCTCCATTCGAGAAGAGCACCTGTCCGGACCAGCCGCCCGCCCTGAGTTCATATCCCAGCGAATTGAGGCCATAGGAGCCGCTGCAATTCCTCGACCAGGTAGCACGTCCGCCGGAGGATGTTCGATAGTCGTATTCGAGCCAGGACGTCTGACATCCCGGCATGGAGGCATTGGCGGGCGACGCAGCCGTAACCCCAGTGGATGCAAGCAACGCGACCATCGCAGCCGCGATCTTTGCCTTGAAGCGCAATTTTTCCCCTGTTCCGAAATCGGGCAGTCGATAATCGACCGAGTTTAATCCGTTGACGGTAAGGGCGTGCACGATTGCCCCGACGGTCTTTGGCGCGCGCCGTGTTCGACCGGGCGACCTTCACCCGCGACGCCGCGTTCGACCGGGCGACCTTCAGCGACACCGGGCTATTCCACGGGACAACCTTCGGCCGCGCCTGGTTCGGCGGAACGACCTTCACCGGCAGCGCCGCGTTCGGCGGAGCGACCTTCACCAGCCACGCCGCCTTCACGAGAGCGACTTTCATCGACGCCGCCTGGTTCGGCGCGGCGACCTTCACCGACGACTCCTGGTTCGGGCACGCGACCTTCACCGGCGAAGCGGCGTTCGACAGGGCGAGTTTCACGGGCGACGCCAAGTTCGGCGCGGCGACCTTCGCCGGCGACGCCACGTTCAGCAGGGCGACAGGGTTGGAGAGCGCGGACCTTACCAATGTGCGCGTGGCGCCGTCGGCCCCGGAGATGCGGCGGCTGTGGCCGCCGTGCTGGCGGGTGGCGCCGGGCGCGGATGGGTGGCAGACGCTGCGCCTGGCGGAACCCGAGCCGGCCAGCGGGGAGAGGGGCGGGGCGGCGGAGCCGGGAGCGGCCAGGGAGGCGGACAGTTGACATAAGGCTCCTTACCAGTTGCGAGCTGCGGGAAACGGCTGAGATCGCGTTATCGCCCTACCGCTCGGGGACCTGGCCGCGGTCGGCGGTGTCGCGATCGCGTTGGACCGGCTGCTGACGGATGGGGGACCGGCCGGGCTGGGTGTCTGGGCCGGGGATGAGCCGGTCCTGCTGAGCGGCGGCTTGGTGTTCGGCGCGGGCGGCCTGTTGGATGTCGCGCTTGTCCGGTGGCAGGTCGGCGCGCCGCGCTTGTTCCTGCTGGATGGCGGTGAGCTCCTCCCGGAGGCTGGCTTGGGCGGCGTGGGCTTCGTGGGCGCGCTGCTCGGCCTCGGTGACGTCCCGGCTTCGGGCGCCGCGTTGGACGGCGTCGAAATCCCGCTCCAGGTCGGCGTGCCGGCGCCGTACCAGGGGCCAGGTGACCTCGGGCGGGACCTGCTGGGCGGCCTGCTGTAGTTCGGTGCTGTGCGCGAGGGCCTGGTCGAGGTGTTCGTGCTGGTGGTCCTGCCGGGCGCGGACCTGGGGCAGTTCGGTTTCCAGTTCGCGGCGGCGGGCCCGTTGCCAGGGCCGCGGCACGGCCAGCTCCTCGATGGTGGCCTGCTCGCTGTGGCGCAGGTCCTGCAGTTGCTGGCGGGCCTGGGTGACGGCCTGGTTGGCCTGCCGGTTCCGTTCGGCGGCTTGCGCGGCTTCCTCGACCAGCTGCCGCTGCTCGGCCAGTTGCTCGTACGTGGCGAGCAGTTCCCGTTCGGCGCGGCCGCCGCCTTCGCGGGCGAAGCGGTCGCGGTCCTGTTCGGCCTGCTGGGCCTCGGCGCGGGTGGCGGCGAGCTGCTCGGTGAGGTCGCGCAGGCGGGCGGCGAGCTCGGACTCTGACAGCAGGCCCACGCCGTAGCGGGATTGTGACAGGGCGAGGAGCGCGCCGGTCCGGCGCTGGGATGCCCGCGCTCGCTGCTCAGCAGCGGGCCGGCCGGCGTCCTGCCGGTCCTGGTCCCGCTCGGGGACGGGGGCGGGGACGGTGGCTGCCGGGCGATCGGGCCCGTCGTCGTGATCGAGTTGCCGGTCGTCTTCGGCCGCGTGGTCGGCTGCGGCCCGTTCGGCCTCCCGGGCCGGTTGCGTCTGGTCGGGCGCGTCGGGTGTGTCGGGGGCGATCGGGTCGGGTTCGGGCGCCAGGAGCACATCGTCGTGTACGCCGTCCAGGGTGGCGGCATAGGCCGCCAGCGCCCGCTCCAGCTCGTCGGCCTCGCCCCGGGCGCGGCCGTGCCGCACCCGGTCGGCGTCGGTTTCCAGCAGTTCGCGCGGCAGATACAGCCGGGCGGTTTCCCGGTCGCGGGTCATCGCCGAGTACAGGGTGTGCGGGTCCAGGCCCATGCCGTAGATGAGCGCGTGGGAGGTGGTCAGCCCTTGGGCGGCCGCCACGGTCATGGCCGTCCCATACGACAGGCCGCCCTCGGCGATGTAGAACGGGCTGATCCACTTGCTGGCCAGCATCGGCCCGTCGGGGCCGGTGTGACGCCATTCCACCTGGACCCGGCCGCGCTCATCGATGGCGGTGACGCGGCCGCGGTAGCCGTTGAGCACGTCGAGGTCGCCTTCGCCGCGGCGGGTGCGGTAGTCGTTGCGGCGTACCCGCACGTGGTCGCCGACGGCCAGGTCGATGCTGCGGCCGCCGGCGATGCGGTAGGTGCGGTCGGGGCCGGTGATTTCGCCCAGTTCCCGGCGCAGGGCGCGGGCGGCGAGGTTGAGCCGGTGCACGGCCGCGTTGGTGCCGGCCAGCACCAGCACCCCGGCCAGCTCGTCGTGTACCTGCTCGGCGCCGTCGGCGGCGAGCGGGGAACCATTGTGGGTTGCAGTCGAAGCTGTCGGTGTCCGCGTGTAGTTGTCGGTGCTCGTGGCAGTGTTCACGTTGAGTTGCCGGATTCCGCCGTCGGCTCCGATCTTGGTGGTGCAGAATGCTCGGCCATGACGGCTTTGCCCATCAGTCGCACTCTCTGATGTGGTGGCGCGATGCGGCCCGCGTCGCCGCCGTCCTCGTACCGCTGGTACTGCTCATCCAGCAGGTCCCCGCGGCTGCCCCCCAGATGGGGATGTACATCCTGCGAGGACCGGAGGAAGGGGTGCTGTCGACGGGCGCCGTCGTCGAGCAGGCACTCGGGCCACTGGTCTACGTCGTGGTCGCGGTGCTCGCCTGGCATGATCACAGGTGGATCGCGGCCAGCTTGGCTTGGGCATGGACCATCTGGCTCGGCGCGGATGTGATCATCCCGAGTTCGCACACCTGGCGGTTGAGTGAGCTTCTCCCTCTTGGGCTGCTCCTGCTTCCGTACGTGACCGGAGCCGTGCTGCTCACGGGAACCGCCCATCTACGGCGCGGAGTGCAGCTGGTCGGCCAACGCAGAATGCTGGTCTGGTTCGCCGTTTTGCTGGGGGCCACCACGACCATACGGCTGTGGCCGGCCACCGGAGTGGCGCTCCTGTTGTTGTGGGAGTTCGTTCCACTCGGTCTGACGGCGATCGTCTGCGGGATGGCCGCACGATCCCCGCTGGGACGCAGGAGCATCGTGCTGCTCGCCCCCGTTTTCCTTCCCGTTGTGCTGATGCCCGTTCTCTTTGTAGCGATGTGGTCGTGGTGGGCGGAGTCATCCACGACCGGTCTCACGCAGGCGATCGTCGTGGTATGTGCGGCTCTGGCCGTCTTCGGGATCACCGTCTACCTCGCCGGCGGCAGGCGTTCTTGCAGGACTTCGAGCGAGATGACGTGACCGACGAGTTCGACGCGCTCCCGCCGGATGCCGACGAGGAGACCCGCGAGCGACTCGCGCGACACATCCTCCCGCAGATGATCGTCCTGAACGGGAAGCACCCGGCGCCGCCCCGCACCGTCGAGCACGCGGCGACCGGTCAGCAGGCGGCGACCGCCGCGGTGATCAACGCCGTGCTCGATCTCTACAACCCGGCACAGCTCGACGTGCTCACGCGCATCTGGAAACAGCTGGGCTGATCCCAGGCCATCGATCGCCCTGACGATCACCTCGCGCGTGCCAAGCAAACCCTGCCCAACGGCTACTGCGGACGTCCCCTGCAGCAGACATGTCCGCATCCCAACGCATGCTTGACCTGCGATGACTTCCTCACCGACGGCCAGTTCCTGGATCAGCACCGCGACCAGCTCGCCCGCACCCGCACTCATCGCCACCGGGCAGACCTGCGGCAACCAGCGCCTTGTCGAGATGAACCAGCGCGTCGAGATCAGCCTCATTCGCGTTGATCGACAGCATCGAGAGGCTGGAATCGTCGTGATGCCCGACAACACCCACTACCTCCGCTCTGCCGAGCAACAGCGACGAACACGACTCATCGAGCAAGCTCAACAAGCAATCCGGCGACTCGACACCGCAGGGGAGGCCATCACGGTCGCCGCGGTCGTTCGGGCCTCAGGCACTTCCAGGGCCTTCCTCTACCGGATCCCCGAACTGATCCAGGAGATCCAGCGGTTTCGCGACCTCCAGCAGCGATCCGGCCAGCGCCAGCCCGTCCAACAGCGAATGACGGACTCCTCCAAGGAGGCCCGCATCCGGCAACTCACCGCCACCAACGGCGAATTGCGCGCCGAGATTCAACGACTTCGCACACAGAACGCGTTGCTTCTTGGCCACCTACGAGAACAGTCGAGCATCCACCACCTCGACCGGCCGCCGAGGCAGGTGGACTGAACTGCCTCACCTCCTGTCGGCGTACGGGTTCCGCTGCAGAGCCAGGCACGCGCTGACGTACAAAGATCGCATGCCCCAAGGAACCGCGTGCCGTCGGCTACCCGCCCGCCTGCCAGACAACCGCGTCTCCCGTCGGCGTGCACCAATAACCGACGTGCTTGCCGTCGCGCAGGCCGACGACCAGTCCGCCGCGGGCGCGTTCCGGTGGCGGCCGAGAAGATGTCGGCCACGCCGTCGGAGTTGAAGTCCGGCGTGGCCGATCCACTCATCGCGGCTTAGCGCGGGTTATTTGCGTGGGTGAGGGTCTCCCAGGCCAGGAAGCGCGAGGCACCGACCGGGCGCTTCTGCATCACCCACTTCTCGGCATGGGGCATGTCGTATCCGAAACGCTGGTGCAGCGCGTTGTAGCCGACTTCGAGGTTCGGCCCGAGGCCGGGGGTGACCTTTCCGCCGCACAGCCACGATGGCACCGTCGCGCCCAGTTGCAGGCGAGCGTGGAAGTTCATCGCGAATCGCAGCCGGTGCTTGGCCTCGGCGTACAGGTCCACGCCCTGGTGGCGGGCCGTCTCCGCGACGTGGGAGATGGCCGCGATGCCCCATCCGGTGTGCCCGAAGTCGCGGCAGGTTTCCTGGGTAAGGCCGTTCACGAACGTGGTCTGCCCGTGCCAGTAGTCGATGATCTCGGCTTTGGTGTCGTGCTTGCTGTTCGGCGGCGCCTTGGGGTATGAGCCATCCGTCTTGAGGTAGATGTAGGCAGGCAGCCGGCCGCGCCAGGTCGTGATCGCTCGGTCGAATGAGGCGCGGTCGTCCAGGTGCACGGCGATGCCGATGGCGGCATCGGTCATGATCAGTTCCCAGTTGCCTTGATTGTTGGGCTTCCCGGCGATCACGGTCGGGAGGTACACGGTGCGCAGCTTGTCGGCGAACCGGCCGGCCTGGGTCCAGCCGGTGTAGGTGTGCTTGATGAGTTCGGCGGCGCGGGAGAAGTTGGCGCCCGCAAAGCCAATCTGTAGCGGCGCGTTGCTCCCGGTGTGTTCGGTGATCACGGCTGACCAGGCGTCCATGATCTGGATCGCCTTCTTGGCGTAACGGGAGTCCTTGGTGAGGTACCACCGCAGGGCGTGCGTGTAGGCCGCATTGGCGTCCTCACGCTCGTCCGAGCAGCCGTGGTCGGGGTTCCCATACATGCCGCACTCCACGACGGCGCGGGGCTTGGCCGCGTAGGACAGCGAGGCGTACGAACTCTTTTGCAGGGCGTTCCAGGCAGACTTCCACGGTTCGTTGCCGAGGTTGGCTCTGACGAAGTCGAGCTGAGCGCGGCTGACCAGGACGCCGGGATGCTTGAATGCGGCCGCCTGCGCGGGCTGCGGGGCGGATAAGGCGGCGGCCACGAGCATGGTGGCGGCGAGAGGGCGAGCGAGACGCACGGGTTTCCTTCCAGACGCGGACGTCTATTCCGCCAGCCGCCGACTCAGCTGTCAACATTTTCGCGCCGTGGACATCGGCCGCCATACCGCCGCATACCGTACCCACGGTTGGACACCCCGCCGGGCAATCGTGGAGGCCTAACGTGCTCCGCCGACAGCGACGGTGACGGTGACGAAAACGATGCGGTGATCCGAGCAGGATCCCGCGGGGCAGTTCTCGGTGGCTGCTATCCCCGTGCCGGTTGTGGCGATGCTGAGCGGAGGGAGGCCTCATGTAGGGGCCGGCGATCCGGTCCTGGCGCACGAAGATCATGTCGATCTTCGCCCGGTGCTGAACGGGGTCACACGGCGGGGCCGGTGACGGTGTCCCCGTTGCTGTCTATTCACCTGTACCGCTTCTTAACTCATCGCGTGGTGCTTGATCTGGGGCTTTGAGCCCCAGCCGCCGTGCGGGCAAGATCGCGGTCTGTGTCGGTTCGTCTGCTGTATCTGACCTTGATTGGGGTGTTCGGTTGGCTGGTGCTGCTGGGACGTGGTCAGGCGTCCAAGGATGTCGAGATGATGGTGCTCCGCCATGAGGTGGCGGTGTTGAAGCGTCAGGTCGTCCGGCCGAAGCCGGACTGGGCCGATCGGGCGCTCTTGGCGGCGTTGGCCCGCTTCGTACCGAAAGTGCTGCGAGCTCATCGACTGGTCACCCCGGGCACCCTGTTGGCCTGGCATCGCCGGCTGATCAAACGCTCCTGGACTTTCCCCCACCGCCCTGGCCGTCCCGGAGCAACCAAGGAGGTCCAAGAGCTGATCCTCCGGCTGGCACGGGAGAACCCGGAGTGGGGGTATCGGCGGGTACACGGCGAACTGGTCAGCCTCGGCGTGCAGGTCAGTGAGGCGACCGTGCGACGAATCCTGCGTTCACGCCGACACCGGTCGGCGCCACGAAACTTCGACACCTCTTGGCGGACGTCCCTACGGCTGCAGGCGAAAGGGCTGCTGGCCTGCGACTTCTTCCACGTTGACACGATCCTTTTGAGACGCCTGTACGTGTTGTTCGTGATGGAGGTGGAAACACGACGCGTTCACATCCTGGGTGCCACCGCCCATTCCACCGGCGCCTGGACCGCCCAGCAGGCCCGCAACTTGCTCATGAACGTCGGGCACAGGGCAAGCTCGTTCCGATTCCTCATCCGTGATCGGGATACCAAGTTCACCGCCGTCTTCGACGAGATCTTCACCAGCCTGGGCGTCACGGTGATGAAGACGCCGCCGCGTACACCTCGAGCCAACTGCTACGCCGAACGCTGGATCCGCACCGTCCGAGCCCAATGCACCGACCGCCTGCTGATCTACGACGAACGCCACCTGCGATCAGCCCTGAGCGAGTACGCCCGGCACTACAACAACCATCGCCCACACCAGTCCCGCCAACAACGCCCACCCGATCAAGACGAGTACGTCGTGGTGCCGCTGGAAGGCCGGATACGGCGCCGAAAGGTGCTCAGCGGAGCCATCAACGAGTACCGTCGGGCCTCCTGACAGACCCGAAGAAACACCAGCTCAGACCATGTCTACAAGTTTTGGAGCAGTACAGGAGAACTCCACCTCGCTGGAGCCGCATCCTTCGCCGGCCGCGAGTGGACCGACGATGGCAGCCTGCGCGAGGAACGCGCCCTCAAGCACCGCGCCAACGGCGAGACGCGCACCGTACCCTGCCCGCCCGCCCTCACCCGGATACTCCGCGCCCACCTCGCGGAGTTCGGCACCGGCCCTGGAGACCGGCTGTTCACCGGTGTGCACGGCGGCTCAACGCCGGCGTACCGGCCCCACAGGTAGCCGAATGGGCAGGTCACAGCGTAGAAGTCCTGCTCAGGATCTACGCCAAGTGCATCGTCGGCCAGGACGCGGTCGCGAGACAGCGCATCGACCAAGCACTGAGGGACGACCAGCGCGACTCGTGATCGTGGGGAGGCATTGGGGAGAGCCACCCGCGAACGATCGGTACCAGCCGTAGACAGCCGGATATGGCAGACCCCCGTCTCCGCGCGGAAGCGCAGATCAGGCGGGAGTTTTGGCTGTTCCGGAGAAGTAGGGCGGGTGGGACTTGAACCCACGACCCACGGATTATGAGTCCGATGCTCTGACCGGCTGAGCTACCGCCCCTGGATTGAGTTGTACGGCGCACGGCAAGGCGACGAGAGGATCTTGTCGAGGCTCCGTGCAAGCTAAGGCTAGAGCATCGGATCCGGTCGTGGTGCCCGGCTGAACGGGAGACAGGTCTCCGCCGACATCATTCCATGCCGAGCCCCGTGGGTGGAGCCCAAGTCGATCTTAATCTCGAAGGGGCCGGGAGCCGGCAGGAAAATGGGGTGTGGTGGGGGGAGGGCCCGGTTAGGGTTTGGGGGATTGGTCGGGTTTGGTGGCGGCACGGGTCGAAGCGGGTCGGTTATCCATCTTCCCATGGGGTGGTCGCGGGTTCGAGTCCCGCTGCGGCTTCGGCTGTGTAGCTCAGTGGCAGAGCACCGAGTGCCGGTTCGCGGTCCCATATCCGTGCCGCCTCCAGAGCCGACCGGCGAGGAAGGGGAGGCGGGCGTTTCGCGCCCGCCTCCAGAGCCGGCCCGGACCGGCCCGGACCGGCCCGGGCCGGCCCGGGCCGGACCGGGCCGAATCGAGCCGGGCCGAATCGAGCCGGGCCGAGCTGAGGCGGGTTATGGACGGTTCAGGCCCAGCGTGTACGAGCCGGAGCCGCTGTACGCGTGCACGCGATACCGGTAATACCCGGACGTACCGCTGTAGCTGATCGTCTCGTCAGGGTTCGGGCTGTCGCCCCTGGCCACCACGGACCAGGTCGAGCCGTTCCACTTCTGCAGGTAGACGTCGAAGTCCACGCCGCTGGGCCCGTCGAGGCAGGCCGCGTGGGTGCCCGAGACCGTCGCCTGGTAGTAGGAGCCGTTCGGCTGGTACGCGCTCTGATTCGAGCTCAGCGACCCACTGTACGTCTCCTCGTACCCCTGGCATCCCGGCGGCGGCGGGTCCGTGCCGCCGGCCGTCACCAGCGTCAGGCCGCCCGTCGAGAGGATCTCGCCGATGGGCTGGAAGTACGTGGTGCCGCCCACCGAGCAGTTGCCCGAGCCGCCCGACGTCATGCCCTGGGCCTGGTCGCCCGAGATGAACGAGCCGCCCGAGTCCCCGCCTTCGGCGCACACCGTGGTACGCGTCAGGCCCGACACCGTGCCCTCCGGGTAGTTGACGGTGGAGTTGAGCGCGGTGACCGTGCCGCAGTGCCACTGGGTGGTGGAGCCCGAGCGGCAGATCGAGCCCTGGGGCTGGGTGACGGCCGAGCCGCGTACGGGGAGGATGCCGGCGCTGTAGCCGTTCACCACGCCGGGGGCGGTCCAGTTGGAGTTCGTGGCCACCCAGGCGTAGTCGTTCCCGGGGAAGGACGAGATCTGGAACGTGCCCTGCGCCACCCGGTTGAAGCCGGTCGTGGTGACGCCGTTGGAGCCGCAGTGGCCGGCGGTGGTGAAGCCGAGCTGGGTGCCGCGCCTGGCCGCGAAGCCGACCGAGCAGCGGTAGCCCTCAGAGGTGTAGTAGGCGTCCCCGCCCCGGATGTCGTAGAACAACCGCGGGCGTTCGGCCGACTGCTCGAACTTCACGGCGGCGGCGTCCATGCCGCTGGCGGCCACCCAGGAGCGGGCGGCCTGCTCGTCGCTGGTCAGGACGACGACGGAGTTGTCGCGGGGTGAGACGGCCCAGCTGTGTACGGAGCCCGGCGGCGCTGTCCGGTCCAGACCCTCCTTGACCGCGGTGAGCTGGGCGAACGAGCGAGGTACGATGGCGGCCCGGGCGCCGGCGCGGGTGATCTCGGCCGTGTCCGCGGCGTCGACGCTGGCCACGACCAGCGCGCTCTCGGCGCCCTCATACCAGATTCCGGCATAGCGGTCGCCGAGCCTCTTGCTCAGACCGGGTGCGGCGGCGT
The DNA here is from genome assembly GCF_040674815.1 of Nonomuraea sp. NPDC049709. Lineage (NCBI taxonomy): Bacteria > Bacillati > Actinomycetota > Actinomycetes > Streptosporangiales > Streptosporangiaceae > Nonomuraea > Nonomuraea sp. NPDC049709. The sequence goes on along the minus strand of NZ_JBFANM010000005.1, from coordinate 206,425 downwards.
TGCCGCGGGCCTCGTTCGCCAGGCGGTTGAGCGCCTGCTCCTTCGTGATGCCGAGGTCGCGCTGCACGGCGTCGACCACGCCGGACGGCGGTTTCGCGGTGGCGACGGCAGGGGTTGCCGTCATGACTAACGCGCCGATCGCGATCGCGATCAGCGCCGGGGTCCGGAGCATGATTGTCTCCTCGTTGCTGGGGGTGCCGTCACGGTAACGGCGGGCCCGGAAGCGGAGGAGTACTACTTTGCCCCTATCACCGTGTTATGGAGCGGTGCCGTAACCCGGGTTTCGTACCAGCCAGTCGTAATAGACGGGACTGCGGCGTACCGCGTCCATGTGGGCCTGCTTCGCCTGCGCCACCACCCAGGACGCCTCGGGCGCGGTGGGATGCCGGCCGAGGAGTTGCCGCCAGCGCAGTGGCGCGCCGACCAGCGGCACCATGGTCAGGCCCTGGGCGGCCTGGTGGGTGGCCTGGCAGAGCACGACGGCCCGGCCGACCTGCGCGAGGTGGGCACAGGTCGGTACGTCGGTCTCGTAGATCGTGCCAGGCGTGAAACCCGCCCGCGCGCACGCCATCGCGAAGCAGTCCGCGAAGCAGCCGTCGCCCGGCGTCACCGCCCACTGCTCCCCGGCCAGGTCGGCCAGCGCCACCTCCTTCTCCTTGGCGACGGGATGTTCCTCCGCGACCAGGCAGAAGACGGGGTCGTTGCTGATCGTCTCCCACAGGAGCGTGCCGGTGGGGGTGCCGGAGTCGCCGCAGGCGCCGGTCAGCACGTAGTCGAGGCGGCCGAGCTCGACCATGCTGTTCAGCTCGTGCGTCGACCAGGACGTGTACGTGCTGACCGTCCGCTCCGCGGCGAGCCGGTCGACCAGGCCGCCGAGTATCGGCCCGTTGGTGGCGCCGATGCGGAAGCCGGGGGAGGGGGCGTGAGCGAAACGTACGGCTTCGTCCTGCAGCTCTTTGGCTGCGGGGAGAAGCACCCGTGCCCGGGCGAGCACGAGCTCGCCGAGGCGGGTGGGCCGGGCGCCGTGACGGTCACGCTCGAAGAGGGCGCCGCCGAGCACCCTCTCGATGCGCTTGAGCTGTGCGGTCAGGGCCGGTTGTGCCAGCCCGAGCAGGGACGCGGCCTTGCTCACACTTCCCGCGTCCGCGACCGCGCGGACGATCCTGAGGTGCCTGAGCTCGAGGTCCATAACGGGAAGGTAAGGCGGCGATCTCTTACAAACAATGGCTAAATGTCAGGAAATGTGACAGATATTGTTTGAGAGTTCCTGGGGTAGGGGGAGCCCATGACGACGATGGGAATAGATGCTGCCCAGCTCAGCGACGATGATCTCGTACGCGAGCTGCGCCAGTTGCACCTCACCCGCAGCGATACCTTTTTCCACGGGTCGGACGACGCACTGTCCACGCACACCGCCCGTACGAGCGAGCTGGAGGCGGAGTATCTCCGCCGCAACCCGGATCGCGAGGTCGATCCCCTCCGGTTGAGGGAGGGAGCGAGGCAGCGCTCATGACCGAGGGTCACGATGTCCAGGCCCTGTCGGACGTGGACATCCACGTGTACGAGGCCGTGGCGTCCAAGGCGGTCGTGTCCGGCGGTGCCGGGCTGGCGGGCCTGGTGCGGGCTTCCGGGCTGACCGAGGAGGAGGTGCGGGCGAGCCTGGCCACGCTGGTCGAGCACGGGTACGTGGTGCCGAAGGGCGACGGGTACGGGCTGGGACCGCACACGTTCGAGGTCGAATACTGAGCCCGATTACTGGGCCCGATTACTGGGCCCGAACACCGGCCGTACGCGGGTCAGGCCGGGTCGGGGCCGAAGGCCGACAGCGCGCGGAGCACGCGTGCCCGGTCCGCCGTGACGCCTGCCGCCCGCTGGCCGGCCGCCTCCTCCGGCGTGAACCCGGCCGCGCACCAGGTCGCCACCTCCGCCATGGGGACGGCGCCCCACCAGGCGGCCATCACCTCCACCGCGGGCAGCCCGGTCCGCGCCGCCTCCGCGGCCGTGAACCCGAGTGCCCTGAACACCCTCGCGTCCCCCTGGTCCACCCGGCGCCGCGCCCACTCCTCGGCCTCGGCGCCTGGCCAGCCCGCGTCGGCGTACGCACGGGCCACGTCCGCGGGCACGCCGGCGCGCAGCAACCGGCGCAACGCCTCGGCCAGCGCGGGGTCGGGCTCGGCGGCCGGCTCCGGAGCGGCCAGCCAGGCCAGCCGGGCCAGCCAGGGGACCCGGCGCGGCCGCTCGCCGGCCAGGTGCCTGCGGGCCGCGTCATGCGGGGCGACGCCGAGCTCGTGCCAGCGCACCGCCTCCACCGGCGTCATGCCGGCCCGCTGCCAGACGATGACCGTGTCGGGGGTGGCGGCGGCGGTACGCCAGAGGCGGGCGTCGGCGGGCGCGGTCACACCGGCCGCGCGCCAGGCCGCCGCCTCCTCGGGCCCGAACCTGGCCGCCCGCCACCGCCGCACCTCTCCCTGGGTGAAGCCCTCCTCCGAACCGTCCCACCGTGCCACACCGAGCTCCTTCCCTATCTGCCCTGCCCTGGCAAGAGGACCGTTCGGGGTGCCCGGCCGGCGTGCTGCCGCGTCTGAGGTCGTCCGGTCCTGTGCGGCGGGGTGTTCCGTCATGCGGCGGCGTCCGTCGGGCGGGGCGGGAGGCGGACCGTGTTCGCCCAGGGCGGTGCCGCGTGGCGGTCGCCGAACAGGCACAGCACGACGTGGGGACGGGGGCGCCGGTCCGGCCACGGCGTGTCGCCGTCGGTCAGCACGATCAGCAGGTCGGCTCCGGTGGCGGCGGCCGCGGCGAATCCCGGCCGGAGGTCCGTGCCGCCACCCCCGACCGGCTCGATCCGGGCCGCGGCACGCACGCGCTGGGCCGGGTGGGCCTCGGTGTCGCAGCAGATCACGTCGACCTGGCGGTTCCCGGCCGCCCGCAGCACGCCGTCCAGCTCGCCGAGGGCCTGCGCCAGCTGGGTACGGGTGACGCTGCCCGAGGTGTCGACCAGGACGGCGATCCGGGGGAGCGGGCGTACCAGCGCGGGCAGGACGATCGACGGCACGGACGCCGCCCGCCTGGACGGCCGGGTGTAGCTGTAGTCCACCCGGCCCGCCGCCAGCGTCAGGCCTCTCCTGACGAGCCTGGCCAGCCTGGCCCGCCAGTCCACCTCGGGGCGCAGCGTCGCCTCGGCCCAGCGCCGCCAGCCGGCGGGGGCCGTGCCCCGGGCCTCGATCTCGGCGGCCACGGCTCTGGCCAGGAGCTCGCGCTCCAGGGCCGTCATCGCGCTCGGTCCGGTGAATGGGGGAGGGGCGCAGGGGGCCAGGTGAGGCGGGACGTCTATGAGGTCGAGCAGCTCGGCGTAGCGTTCGGCGAGCAGGCCGTCGGGCAGGCCCAGCGTCTCGGGGGAGATGGCGTCACCGGGGGTGTCTTCCAGGTCGCCTGCGAGATCGTCGTTGATCTCGGCGTCGGCGGCCTGGGCCCAGCGCAGGCGCGGCTCCGGCTCCCGGTACGGCTCCGCTCGGGTGTGGTGGTCCCTGAGCAGGTGGCCCACCTGGTGGAGCAGCCACCAGCCGAGCTCGGGCACGGGGGTGGCGGCGGTGGCCGCGGGGTTCACGTGCACGTTCCAGTGCTCGTCGGCGGGGAGTCGGGGCGGGGCGGCGTCGTGGACGAGGGGCGTCAGGGCGAAGAGCGCCGAGGCCAGGTACGGCGCCCGCGCGGCCGCCCACAACCGCGCCCCGGCGAACCGCTCGCCCGCCGCCCGTTCGTGCTCTTCCGGGCGGTTCATGGCATCAGCCCGGCGGAGCGGAGGATCGGGGCGAGGTCCAGGACGGTGGACGGCAGGGTCGCGCCGTGCGGGCGGCGGGCGGCGAGGGAACGGGCGGCGCTGGCGGCCACGTCGGGGGTGCGCCTGGCCACCCGCGCGATGAGCGCCCACGCCCGCTGCCACGAGTCCGCGCCTCCGTCGGCGGCCACGTGCGCCACCACCGACCCGAGCACGGCATGCACCCGGTCCACGCGGTCGGGCAGCGGGGCGGTGGGATCGGCGAGCAGGGTCTCGGGGTCGGGCAGGTCCAGGTCCCGGAGCCAGGACAGCAGCTCGAACCCGGCGGCCTCCCCGACGGCACCGACCACCAGCTCGGCCCGCACCCGCTCCACCTCGACCGGCCCCACACCGAAGGGGGTGCCCGTCTCGGAGGCGCCGGAGGTGGGGCCGGGCGCGGAAGCGCGGGTGGGGCCGGGCGCGGAAGCGCGGGCAGGGCCGGTGCGCAAGGCGGTGGGGGAGGTGCAGGCCAGGGCGGTGGCGGCCAGCTCCCACGTACGGGGACTCGGCCACGCCCGCCCCGCCCCCTCCGGTACGGCGAGCACCAGCTCGGGCCGTACCCGCAGAAAGGCACCCACCAGCGCCCGAGCCCGCCCGATCTCGCCGGCACCCAGCACGAGGTCGTGCGCCGACGGCGCGGCGAACCCGCCGGTGAACCCCTCGGCCACCGAGGCGGCGCTCACCTTCCAGTCCAGGTGGATCAGCCGGTTGGCCAGCGGCGCCGACAGGTCCCACCCGTCGGCCGCCTGCTCCGGCGGGTTCGCCGCCGCCACGATCCGCACCGAGGGCGGCAGCGTCAGGTCTCCGACCGTTCGCTCCAGCACCACCCGCAGCATCGCGGCCTGGACGGCGGGCGGTGCGGTGGTCAGCTCGTCCAGGAACAGGATCCCCGACCCCGCCGACGCCAGCCGTTCCGCCCATCGCGGCGGCGCGAACCAGGTCCGCCCGTCACGCAGCACCGGCAGCCCGGCGAAGTCGCTCGGCTCTCTGATCGAGCCCACCACGACCTCCACCGGCAGCCCGAGCCGCTCCCCGAGCGCCAGCACGGCCGACGTCTTCCCGGTCCCGGGCGAGCCCCAGAGGATCACCGGCAGGTTCGCCGCCACCGCGAGGGACAACGCGTCCACGAAACACACCCCCGTCAACTTTGATTGACCAAGCAAGAGTCAACGTAGGTTGACGCGAGGTGGATTGTCAAATCTCCAGCACGAGCTTGCCGACGAAGTCGCCACTTTCCATCAGCGCCTGCGCCTTGGCGGCCTCGGCCAGCGGGAAGACCCGGTCCACGTGCACGGCCAGCCTGCCGTCGGCCACCAGCTCGGCCAGCGCGGCCAGCCCCGCGTGGTCGGGCTCCACGACGAAGACGTTGTGCCGCAGCCCGGCCTCCGTGTACGCGGCCACGTCCTCGGGTGTCATCCCCGACACGCCGATGAACGCGCCCCCGGGCCGGATCAGCGGCAGCGACCTGGCCGGATAGTCCCGGCCCACGATGTCCACCACGAGATCCACCTCGGACACCGCCGACGCGAAGTCCACGCCGGTGTAGTCGATCACCTCGTCCGCACCCAGCCCCCGGACGAACTCGTGCTTGGCGCCACGGGCCGTGCCGATCACGTACGCCCCGCGCAGCTTCGCCAGCTGCACGGCCAGGTGCCCCACCCCGCCCCCGGCGGCGTGCACCAGTACCCGCTGCCCCGGCGAGACGTCGGCGATGTCGGAGAACGCCTGCCACACCGTCAGCCCCGGCATGGGCAGCGCCGCCGCCCGCACGTGATCGATCCCGGCCGGCTTGAGCGCGAACTGCCGCGGCCGGGCGACCACGTACTCGGCGTAGGCCCCGGCGTAGAGCGGGAAGTTGAGCATGCCGAACACCTCGTCGCCGGGCTTGAACCGGCCGACGTAGGCCCCGACCTGCTCGACGACGCCGGACACGTCCCAGCCGGGGGTCAGCGGGGGCGTGGTGTAGTCCGGCGGGTACGGGGTGCGCCGCAGCTTCCAGTCAGGCGGGTTGACCCCGGCGGCCTTCACCCGCACCAGCACCTCGTGCGCCTGCGGCTCCGGCCGCGGCACTTCGGTCAGTTCCAGCACCTCGGGCTCGCCGAACGAACGGTAAACGATCGCACGCATGTTCTCTGTCACGGGATCCATGCTGGTCACCCGAGGTACCTGTTGTGAAGAAGGCACCTGTTTGGTATTCAGGTACCTGATGGATACTACCTTTCCCGATCTCCGGAGCTTCGGCGGCGCCGACGCCTTCCTCCAGGCGTGCAAGCCCCGCACCGTGCTCGACATCTTCACCAACAAGTGGACCGGGCTCGTCATGGGAGCGCTGCTCGACGGGTCCAGGCGGTTCAACGAGCTGCGCAGGATGCTCGACGGCATCACCCAGAAGATGTTGTCGCAGACCCTGCGCACCCTGGAGCGCGACGGCCTGGTCACCCGCACCGTCTACCCGACGATCCCGCCCAGGGTCGACTACGAGCTCACCGACCTCGGCCGCAGCGCGATCGGCGTCCTCCAGGCCATCGGCGTCTGGGCGGGCGAGCACGCCGACCAGGTGCACGCCGCCCGGCAGGCGTACGACGAGCGGGCCAAGGAGCCGGTCAGAGCCGTCTGAACGCGTACGACGTGCGGCCGAGGAGCCGGTCAGAGCCGTCTGAACCGGGCCCACGCCACGAAGGCGCCGCCGAACACGGCCATGGCCAGGCCCGTCCACAGGTTGATCGCGCTGCCCAGGACGCCCACCACGATCAGGATCACGCCGTACAGCAGGAACAGCCCGCCGATCATCATCCGGATGTCGCTCACAGGATCACCCCGTACATCAAGGCCGCCAGGACGACCGCGCCGGTGCCGAGCAGCACGGGCGAGCGGTACCACCGCGCGTCCCCGGCCAGCGCGTCGTCCTCCAGGTTCACGGCGCTGAGCCCGTACACCAGCCCGCGCAGCTCCTCGGCTGGCTTCGGCGTGGTGAACAGCGTGACCACCACCGACACCACCACGTCCACGAAGAAGGCCAGGCCCGCGCCCCAGAAGCTGGCGTTCAGCTCGGTGCCGAAGTCCACTAGCCCCGCCTTGTACGACAGGTACGAGGCGAAGGCGGCCACCGTGCCGGCGAGCAGCCCCCAGAACCCGGCCCACGGCGTCATCCGCCGCCAGAGCAGCCCCACGATGAACGTCGCGAACAGCGGCGCGTTGAAGAACGAGAACAGCGTCTGCAGGTAGTTCATGATGTTGGAGTAGCCGGCCGCGATGAACGCCGTGCCCACTCCCAGCGCCACGCCCGCCACGGTCGCGATCCGGCCCACGCGCACGTAGTGACTGTCGTCGCGGTCCCGCGCGAGGTGCGCCTGCCAGATGTCGTTGGTGAACACCGTGTTGAACCCGCTGATGTTGGCCGCCATCCCCGCCATGAACGAGGCCAGCAGCCCGGTCACGGCGATCCCCAGCACCCCGTTCGGCAGCAGGTCGCGCATGAGCACCGGGATCGCGTAGTTGTACTCCCGCTGCTGGCCCCACCCGCTGAACAGCACGAGCGCGATCAGGCCGGGCAGCACCGTCACCAGCGGGATGAGGATCTTCGGGAACGCGGCGACGATCGGCGTCAGCCGGGCCGCGTTCGTGTTCCTGGCCGACAGGGCCCGCTGTACCTCGGCGAAGTTCGTCGTCCAGTAGCCGAACGACAGCACGAACCCCAGCCCGAACACGATCCCGATCCAGTGCGCCTGCATCGGGTTGTCACCGGTAGCCGTGTTCGCCCAGGTGTGCAGGCCGCCCTCGCCGAGGGTGCTCTGGCGTACCTTCTCGAACAGGCCGGAGAAGCCGCCCACCTTGATCAGCCCGAGCACGGTGAGCGGGATCAGGCCCGCGAGGATCACGAAGAACTGCAGGACCTCGTTGTAGATCGCCCCGGAGAGCCCGCCGAGCGTGATGTACGTCAGCACGATCACCGCCGACACCACCACCGAGACCACCAGCGGCCAGCCCAGCAGTAACTCGATGACCAGCGCCAGCGCGTAGAGGTTGACCCCGGCGATGAGGACCTGCGCGACCGCGAACGTGATCGCGTTCAGCAGCTGGGTGGCGCCGTTGAAGCGCCTGCGCAGGAACTCGGGGACGCTGCGCACCTTCGAGCGGTAGTAGAACGGCATCATCACGATGCCGAGGAACACCATCGCCGGCACCGCGCCGATCCAGTAGTAGTGCAGCGTCATCGCGCCGTACTGCACGCCCTGCGCCGCCATGCCGAGGATCTCGATCGCGCCCAGGTTCGCCGACACGAACGCCAGCCCGGTGATCCACGCCGGCAGCCCGCGCCCGGCCAGGAAGAAGTCCAGGCTGGAGCTGATCCGTTTTCGTGCGGCGAACCCGATGGCGAGCACGGTGGCGAAGTAGATCGCGATGAGGACGTAGTCGAGGAGGTTCACGTCGAGTCGCACGGCCACCCCGCTACCCCGAAGGTGGACCGGTGAACGCCGCTCACTTTACTGTCAGGGGGTGGATGTCGCCGATCTGAGTCCCGCCCAGGCGCGGGAGCGCTTCCGCGCCGGCGAGCGCAGGCCCACCGCCGGCTGGTGCCGGGGCTGGGCCCAGGCCAATCTCATCGCCGTGCCCAGCGAACTGCGGTACGAGCTGCTGCTGTTCGCCCACCGCAACCCCCAGGCGTGCCCGGTGCTCGACGTGGGGGAGCCCGGCGCCTGGTCCACCACGTTGTTCGCCGGCGACCTCCGTACGGACCTGCCCGGCTACCGCCTCTACCGCGACGGCGCGGCCGTCGCCGACGTCGCGGACGTGGTGGCGGAGTGGCGCGCGGACCTGGTGCCGTTCCTCATCGGCTGCAGCTTCACCTTCGAGCGGGCGCTGCTGGCCGCCGGGGTGCCGGTGCGGCACCTGGAGGCGGGGACGAACGTGCCGATGTACGTCACCGACGTGCCCTGCGAGGCCACCGGCCGCCTGTCGGGCCCGCTCGTCGTCTCGATGCGGCCGGTGCCCGGAGAGCTGGTGAAGACCGCCGTCGAGGTGAGCGGCCGCTACCCGATGGTGCACGGCGCGCCCGTGCACACCGGCGACCCGGCCGGGATCGGGATCGCCGACCTGGCGCGGCCCGACTACGGCGATCCCGTGGAGGTGCGGGCGGGGGAGGTGCCGCTCTTCTGGGCCTGCGGGGTGACCCCGCAGGCGGCGGTGCTGGCCAGCGGCGTCGAGTACGCGATCGGCCACCTGCCGGGGCACATGGCGATCATGGACGTCCGCGACGACCACTATCTAGTGACTTGACGAGATATTTCGCCGTGTAGGTGGATGCTTCGGTCAGCTCGGCCGGGGTGCCCTCGAACACCACCCTGCCCCCGTGCTGCCCGGCCTCCGGCCCGAGGTCGATCACCCAGTCGGCGTACTTGACCACGTCGAGGTCGTGCTCCACCACGATCACCGTGTTACCCTCGCCCACCAGCCGGTCGAGGAGCGCCAGCAACGTGTCGACGTCGGCCATGTGCAGGCCGGTGGTCGGCTCGTCGAAGACGTACACCTGGCCGTGCTCGCGCAGCCGGTGCGCCAGCTTCAGCCGCTGCCGCTCCCCGCCCGACAACGTGCTCAGCGGCTGCCCGAGCGTCAGGTAACCGAGCCCCAGCTCGCCCAGCCGGCCCACGCCCGGCAGGTCGAACACCGCCGCCGCCTCGTCCGCCGTCATCGCCAGCACGTCCGCGATAGTCCGCCCGCCCACCGTGTACGACAGCGCCTCCGCGTTGTACCGGCTGCCCCCGCACAGGTCGCACACCCGCGTCACCGGGTCCATGAACGCCAGGTCGGTCCTGATCTCGCCGCGCCCCTTGCACACCGGGCACGCCCCGGCCGAGTTGAAGCTGAACATCCCCGGCGCCACCCCGTTGGCCCCGGCGAACATCCTGCGCAGCGGGTCCATCGCGTTCAGGTACGTGGCGGGGGTCGAGCGGGCGGAGGCGGCGATGGCCGACTGGTCGATCAGGACGGTCCCGGGGTGCTGAGTCACCAGCTCCTGACGCATCAGCGTGCTCTTGCCCGACCCGGCCACCCCGGTCACGGCGGTGAGCACGCCGAGCGGCACGCGTACGGTGACGTCCTTGAGGTTGTGGGCGCTCGCGCCCGCCACGGTCAGCCACCCGGACGGCTCGCGCACGCGCTCCTTGAGCCCGGTCGTGCGCCGCAACATGCGGCCGGTCAGCGTGCCGCCCGAGGCCAGCCCGGCCACCGTGCCCTCGAACACCACGCGCCCGCCGTCGGCGCCCGCGCCCGGCCCCAGGTCGACGACGTGGTCGGCGAGCGCGATCAGGTCGCGGTCGTGCTCGACCACCAGCACCGTGTTGCCCTTGTCGCGCAGCTCCACCAGCAGGTCGCCGAGGCGGTGCACGTCGCGCGGGTGCAGGCCGACGCTGGGCTCGTCGAAGATGTAGGTCATTCCGGTCAGGCTGCTGCCCAGGTTGCGCACGGTCTTGAGCCGCTGCGCCTCGCCGCCCGACAGCGTCGGCGTCTCGCGGTCGAGGCTGAGGTAGCCCAGCCCGATGGCGTCGATCCGGCGCAGCGACTCCACGGCCGCCTCCGCGACCGGGTCGCCGAGGCGTTCGAGCACCCCGATGAGGTCGGTGACCTCCATCGCGGCGTGGTCGGCCAGGTTGCGGCCGCCGATCCTGGAGGCCAGGGCGGCGGCGTTGAGCCGGGCGCCGCCGCAGGTCCCGCAGGTGCGCTCGCGCACGTAGGGCCGGGCCTCGGCGTCCACCTGCTCGCGGGCCCGCTTGAGGTAGAGCCGGTCGAAGCGGACCACCACGCCCTCATAGGTGTTCATGTACTCGCCCCGCCTGACCTTGAACCCGCTCCCGTGCAGCAGCAGCTCCCGCTCCTGATCGGTGAACTCGCGCAGCGGCTTGTCCGGGTCGAACAGCCCCGAGGTGGCGTAGATCTGCCACGGCGCCGTGCCCACCGGGTGCAGGGCCAGCGCGCCCTGGTTGAGCGACAGGTCCGGGTCGATCAGCCGGTCGAGGTCCAGCTCGACCGTCCGGCCCAGGCCGTCGCAGCCCGGGCACATGCCCTGCGGGTCGTTGAAGCTGTAGGCCGTGGCCAGGCCCGCCGACGGCTCGCCGCGCCGCGAGAACAGCACCCGCAGCAGCGCCTGGACCTCGGTCATCGTGCCCACCGTCGAGCGGGCCCCGCCGCCGACCGGCTTCTGGTCCACGACGACGGCCGCCGTCAGGTTCGACATGCGCTCGGCCCTGGGCCGCTCATGCTTGGGCAGCCGGTTCCGGACGAACGCGCTGAAGGTCTCGTTGAGCTGCCGCTGCGACTCGACGGCGATCGTGCCGAACACGATCGACGACTTGCCGGAGCCCGACACGCCGGTGAACACCGTGAGCCGCTCCTTGGGCAGGCGCAGCGAGACGTCCTTGAGGTTGTTCTGCCGCAGTCCGGTGAGCTCGATGTCGCGAGACACGTGCCTACCTCCCATAGCTTTGGCTACTACTATTAGCTTAAGCTATCCGGCATGGCAGAAATTCCCGACCGCCGGGCCCGGCGGAGAGCCGAGACGCAGGCCGAGATCCTGCACATCGCGCTCGACGTGATGGCGGAGGAGGGGGTCGCGGGGCTGAGCCTGGCGACCGTGGCCAGGCGGCTGGGGGTGCGGCCGCCCTCGCTGTACAAGTACTTCCCGTCGCGGCACGCGGTCTACGACGCGCTGTTCAAGCTGGGGCAGGAGGGCTATCTGGCCGCCGTACGCGGGCCGGCGGAGCCGGGGCTGCGCGGGATGGGGGCCTCGCTGGAGGCCGGTGCCCGGTGGATCATGGACAACCAGGTGCTGGCGCAGCTCCTGTTCTGGCGGCCGGTGCCCGGATTCACCCCTTCGCCGGAGTCGTACGCGCCCGCCCTGGCCATCCACGAGCACTTCGCCACGCTGATCAGGGACGCCGTCGAGCGCGGCGAGCTGCATCCGGACGCCGCCGGCGAGGAGGGCCTGGCGCTGGCCGCGAGCCTGATCGCCGGGCCGATCTCCCAGCAGCTCGCCAACGAGCCCGACGCCACCTACGAGGAGGGGCGCTTCACCCGGCTCGTTCCCCGGCTGCCGGCCGTGTTCGCGGCGGTATACCCGCCGCCGTGAGCTGCCGCCCGACCGGCGCCGCGCCCCGCCGGTTGTCGACCTCCAGATACGGGACGGCCGGCGGCTCGTCCACCCGGATGTTCCTCAGGTAGTCGCCGAACGCCGCCAGCTTGCCCGCGTCCCTGGCCAGCCCCCTGGCCAGCAGCCGCTCCCGCAGCGTCGGCGCGTCGGAGCGGACCCACAGCAGGCGCACCGGCGGCCCGCCCAGCTCCGCCACCCACTCCGCCCACCGGGCCGCGTCGTGCACCTGCGTGGTGAACGGGCCGTCCAGCACGACCGGGCAGCCGTGCTCGCGGACCTGCCGGGCGATCCCGGTCAGGCCGGCGTACTCGTGCCGCTTGACGTGCTCGTCGTACCAGGGTCCCTCGCGCTCGCCGTCCGGCCGGCCGTGGGCGCGCAGCACCTCCGCCACGATGCCGCCGTACACGGTGTCCTTGTCGAGCAGGGCGGGCACGGGGGACAGGCGGCCGAGCAGCTCGGCCGCCACCGTCGACTTCCCGGCCCCCGGCGGCCCGCTGATCACCCAGACGGCAGCGCTCATACGATCAACCTACGGTGTGCCGGGATACGCAGATTCGCGTACACGGGTGCCTCGTCTGAGCGGACGACCCCGCCCCGGCCCTCGGCCAGACTCCTTGCCCATGCTGACCGTCTTGACGCGGGCGTTCCGAACCCCGGAGCTGCGCCGGAAACTCCTGTTCACCCTCGGGCTCATCGGCCTGTTCCGGCTGGGGCAGGTCATGCCCGCGCCGGGGGTGGACGTGCGGGCGGTGCGCGAGTGCGTCGGATCCGCCACGGGCGGCGTGTTCGACATGGTGCAGATGCTCAGCGGGGGCGCGATGCTGCAGCTCTCGGTGTTCGCGCTCGGCGTGATGCCCTACATCACCGCCAGCATCGTCATGCAGCTCCTGTCCGTGGTGGTGCCCCGCCTGGACGCCCTCAGGAAGGAGGGCAAGCAGGCCAAGATCACGGAGTACACCCGCTACCTGACCGTCGCCCTCGCCGTCCTGAACGCCGGCACGGTCGTCGCGCTGGCCCGCGCCGGCCTGCTGCTGCCCGGGTGCTCCCGGCCGCTGCTGCGCGACGAGGGCCTGCTCGCGGTGACGGTGATCGTGCTGACCATGGTGGCGGGGGCCTGCGCGGTCATGTGGCTGGGCGAGCTGATCACCGAGCGGGGGATCGGCAACGGGATGTCGCTGCTGATGTTCACCCAGGTCGTGGCGGTCTTCCCGGCGTACATGTCGAAGATCTTCGTGCTGAGCCCGGTGAGCTTCGTGGTGATGATCATGTCGGGGCTGTTCCTGGTGGCGGCCGTGGTGTTCGTGGAGCAGGCGCAGCGGCGGGTGCCGGTGCAGTTCGCCAAGCGGATGGTGGGGCGGCGCATGCACGGGGGTCAGAGCACCTACATCCCGATGAAGGTGAACCAGGCCGGGATCGTGCCGGTCATCTTCACCAGCTCGCTGCTGTACCTGCCGACGCTGGCGGCGCCGCTGCTGGGGGCCGAGGCGCGGGCGTGGGTGGAGCTCAACCTCACCTCGGGGACGCATCCGGTCTACATGCTCGTGTACGTGCTGCTCATCGCGGGGTTCGCCTACTTCTACGTGTCGATCACCTTCAATCCCGTGGAGGTGGCCGACGGCGTGCGCCGGTTCGGGGGGTTCGTGCCGGGGATCCGGCCCGGGCGGCCGACGGCGCAGTACCTGGCGTACGTGCTGTCCCGGCTGACCGCTCCCGGGGCGGCGTACCTGGCGGTGCTGGCGCTGCTGCCGCTGGTGGCGTTCGCGATCCTGAAGGATCCGGGGACGCAGCAGAACTTCCCGTTCGGGGGGACCAGCGTGCTGATCATGGTGGGGGTCGGGCTGGACACCGTCAAGCAGATCGAGGCCCAGCTCCAGCAGCGCAACTACGAGGGTTTCCTCAGGTAGCCGCTCGCCGGGTTCAGGCGGGGAGGGCGAGGCCCGCCCGCATGGCGAACACCACGAGCTGGGCCCGATCCCTGGCGTGCAGCTTCACCATGGCGCGGCTGACGTGGGTGCGCACGGTGTCGGGACTGATCGTCAGCTCCCTGGCGATCTCCTCGTTCGACCGCCCGGTGGCCACCCACGCCACCATCTCCCGCTCGCGGGGCGTGAGCGTCTCGATGCCCTCGACCGGCTCGGCGCCGTGCCGGCCGAACAGCCCGATCACCTTCCTGGTGATGGCGGGCGACAGCAGCGCCTCCCCGGCGGCGACCACGCGCACGGCGTTGACCAGCTCGTCGGGGGCGCTGTCCTTGAGCACGAAACCGCTGGCCCCCGCCTGGAGGGCGGCGAAGACGTACTCGTCCACGGCGAACGTCGTCACCACGACGATCTGGGTGCCGCGCAACCCGGGGTCGCCGGCGATGGCCCGCAGCGTGGCCAGGCCGTCCATGCCCGGCATGCGGATGTCGAGCAGCAGGACGTCGGGCCTGGTCCGGCGGATCAGCGCCAGCGCCGCCTGCCCGTCACCCGCCTCCCCGGTGCACTCCATCCCGGGCTCCCGCTCCAGCAGCGCCCGCAACCCCATCCGTACGACGGCCTGATCGTCGGCGATGGCCACCCTGATCACGCTTTCCGCCGGCTCGCTCGCGGCGCCGCGTACGCCCTCCGGCGGTCCGCTCGCGGAGTCGCGCACGCCTTCCGCCCGCTCGCTCGCGGCGCCGCGTACGCCCTCCGGCGGTCCGCTCGCGGTGTCGCGCACGTCGTCTGCCGGTCTGCTGCTGGGGCCGTTCACGCTTGGACCTGCGGGAACCTGGCCACCACCCGGAAGCCGCCCGCTTCGCCGGGCCCGGCGGCGAAGTGGCCGCCCGCCTCGGTCACCCTGGCCCGCATCCCGGCCAGCCCGCGCCCTTCGACCACACCCGCCCACCCGGGACCGGTCGGCTCGGTGCCGACCGGCTCGGGGTGCGTCCGGGCGGCGCCCTGGTCGGACACCTCCAGCACGAACTCCCGCGGATCCGCGACCGCACGCACGAGCGCCCTGGTCGGGCCCGCGTGCCGCAGCACGTTGGTGAGCGACTCGCGCACCACCCGGTAGACGGCACCCTGAAGGTGAGCGGGCACCACCAGGTTCGCGGGCTCGACGTCCACGGGCAGGCCCGCCGCCCGGACGCCGTCGATGAGCCCGGCCAGGTCGCCACCCGGCGGGTCGATCCCGTCGAGCGCGGCCCGCAACTGCGCGAGCGCCGTCGTGCTGGTCTCCCTGATCGCCCGCAGCGAGGCCCGCGCCTGCTCGGGGTCGTCGTCGAGCGTGACGAGCGCGATGCCGGCCTGCATGGCGATGGCGGCCAGCCCGTGCCCGGCCGCGTCATGCACCACCCCGGCGATCCTGGCCCGCTCCACCGCGACCGCGTCCACGGCGTTCGAGAGCGCACCACCGCCCCGCTGCGACCCACCGACCAGCCCGTCCGGCCCTGCGGCGTCCGGCCCTGCGGCATCCGGCCCTGCGGCATCCGGCCCTGTGGCATCCGGCCCGGTGGTGACCGGCCCGGTCGCCACCGGCGCTGTGGGGACCGGCGCCGTGGCGTGTGGAGCTGCGCTGCCGGGGGCGGCGGGCGGGGCGCCGGGCAGGCCGTTGTCGTGCGTGGGCCACGGCGTCTTGACCTGGACGGGCCGGACCGAGGGGATCCGCCAAGCCGCCCTCCCGTGCGCCACCCCGGCCACCGTGCCCTGCCGGGCGGCCCCGTGGCGGGCGGTCTTCGCCGCGCCCTGACGCGCGGACGACCCCTCGCGGACGGCCGGTGCGACCTCCCCCGGAGGGTGGTCGCGGGTGGCGGCGGCGGGGGAGTGGAGGTGTGGCGGCTCGGTGTCGGCGGCGGCCGCCGCGGCGGCCGCTCGGGCCTGGGCCAGGCCGCTGAAGGACCACGGGACGGCCAGCCATCCGGCCCACGCCAGCATCAGCACGACCGGCACGTCGCCCAGCCGGCTCAACCGCGACAGCGCGGTGAGCGGCCTGCGCGGACGCCCGGCCTTCCGCGTCTCCTCGGTCGCCATCCCCACCCGCCCAGGCTCGTGTAGCCCCGATCCTAGCGAGCTTTCACACCGTCCGGCTCTGCCGAGGCCCGTCCAGGCCCCACGAGATGATCTTGTTCGGGCTGATCCGGATGATCTCCCGGGAGAAGTACGGCAGGGGCGGTTCCGCGTCCGTCAGCGCCTCCGCCGTGCCCCGGATCTCGATGCCCCGCGCCACCCACGGGTCGACCGAGGCGAGGTCGTCCACGACGAGCGCGACCGTGCTGCCCTTCTGGACGTTCCTGAACTTCTTGGACTTGCCGAGGGCATGCCCGCCGATGACGATCGTGCCGCCCTCCGCGTCCACGAAGAAGCCCACGGGGTTGTTCTGCACCTGTCCGTCGGGCGTGACCGTGGCCAGGCGGGCGAGCCGCCGGCCGGCCAGATATTCGATTTCCGCTGGTGAAAAGACCATGCGGGTCAGTCTGCAACCTTGACATCGGTTGAGGTCAAGTCGCGGGACGGGCTCCGGGTCAGGCGAGTCCCTCGGTCAGCCAGCGCAGCGGGTTGTCGTGCGTGACCAGGCGGATCACGTCCTCGCCGGTGCCCGCCTCGCTCAGGCGCGGCAGCAGCTCGTCGAACAGGTGGGCGTACCCCGGCCCCTCGTACCTGCGCACCTGCGCCACCCGGCTCAGTCCCGTGCTGATCAGCAGGCGGTCGGCGTGGCCGTCCTCGACGAGGCCGAGTGCGATCCTGGACACCTGGTCCGGGCCGAGGCCGAGCAGGCCCAGGCTCACGTACGCGCCCGCCTCGGCGATCTTCCTGGCCGCGCCCAGGTCGGTGCCCGCGTAGCCGACGGCCACCCGCGAGGCCGGCAGGTTCTGGCCGAGCAGGATCTCCAGCAGCGCCAGGGCGTTCCTGCCGTGCGTGGCGACGGGCAGGCGCGAGCGCAGGGAGGCGCGCGCGGCGGCGACCAGGCAGCGCTCCTCGCCCGCCGTGGGCTCGGCGCCCCAGCTCCCGACCTCGCCGATCACGCCGGGGAACACCCCCGTGCCGTCCACGCCGCTGACGATCTCCTCCATCAGCCGGGCGGTGAGCGCGTCCACGCCCTCGTCGCCCACGTTCGTGAACGGCTCGGCGAACAGGCCGGTCGAGGCGATCACCGGTACGCGGCTGCCGGCCGCGATGCGGGCCAGGGCGGCGGCGTCACGTCCCATCCCCATGCACGTCAGGTCGACCACCAGGCCGAGCCGGCCGGACTGGCGCAGCTCCCGGAGCTCGCCGGTGACGGTGGTCTCCTCGTCGAGCCAGCGGTAGGGGTCGGAGTCGATGCCGACCGCCCAGCGCATGTCGGTACGCAGGTGCTCATGGGGAAGGACGGCACCCTCGACGGCGGCCGCGCGTACAGGGCCGGTGACGGTGCGGAGCAAAACCTCGGGCATACCAGACATTAACCGACGTTTGCCGGAAAGGTCCTGATCAGACAGGAAATTTTACTCAATATGGCGTTTGGTGATTTGCTACCCGACTGCAAGTGGGCACAGCGGCGGGAGCCGTATCCTGGGTGGCACACCGACTGCCGGGGGGAATTGTGGCGATTCAGAACTCCGACACCGGCGATGCCGACGTGATCAAGGACGAGGCCGCCGGGCACTCCGGCATGCCTGAGCGCCGCACCGGCATCCAGGGCTGGCTGGACGGGGTCCGGTCCACCCGCACCGGTGCGCTCACGCTGAAGATCGTGATCGGCGTCATCGGGACCGTCATGGTGGCGGGCGGACTGGTCATGGTGCCGTTCCCGGGGCCGGGGTGGCTGGTCGTGTTCGCCGGGCTGGCGGTGCTGGCCACGGAGTTCCACTGGGCGCACAAGACGCTGGAGTTCGGCAAGCAGACGCTGCACGCCTGGACGGAGTGGTACAAGCGGCAGGGCTGGACCGTCCGCATCATCGTGCTCGTCGTGACGGTGGCCGTCGCCGGGGTGATCGTCTACTTCGGCCTGCGCACGCTCGGCATCGATGTGATCGAGATCGCGCAGCGCTTCGTCTGACGGCCCCTTCGGGGCCCATCCAGACCCGGTCGTTATCGCGCCCGGAATCTCGGGGACCGCCCGCCTATCCTGCGGGCGTGATCGCTCACATCGCCGTCGCGCTGTCCCTGACCGTCGCCGCGCCCCTTCCCGCGCAAGCGCCCCTCCCCGTAGGGGCGGATCTGGTGCTGCCGGGCACCGGTAGCGTGAAATATCGCGAAAAAGCGGGCGATCCGGTACGCCTCGCCTCCTACGGCCTCGGCACCAGGCGCACCTACCTCAGAGCCGCCACCGGCAACGCCTTCGCCTGGGAGAAAACCCTGTCGGAGGTGTCCGTCTCGCCGGGCAACCGCCTGACGGCAGGCGTGCCCGCCGCGTACCGGTCCGGCTACGACACCCTGCTCGTCACCGACCGCACCACTGGCCGCACCTCCGCCGTCCGCACGGTGAAGAGGCCGATGACCGCCTCCTACGCCTCGTGGTCCCGCGACGCCAAGCGCGTCGCGCTCACCGTCGAGCGCAAGGTGGGCGGCAAGTGGCGGGTGCTCGGCTTCACGGTCGTGGACGTGACCGCCAAGACCGCCCGCACGGTGCGGGTCTCGGGCCTGAGCGCGGACGCGGGCTTCTGGTGGAGCCCCGACGGCAACCTCGTCACCAGGCACGGCACCGGCCTGCGCGTCCACCGGCCCTCCGACGGCGCGGTCGTGCGCACGTACGCGGGCGCCGGCCTGCCGACGGGCCCGGAAGATCCCTTCTCCCCGTCGGGCAAGAGGCTGGCCACCTGGTGCCCGTCGCGCTTCAAGGAGCAGCTCTGCCTGGTCGACCACGCCACGGGCAGGATCGCCCAGCGGGTGAGCGCGCGGCCGGAGGCGTTGTTCGGCTGGTGGGACGACAGCCACCTGGTCGCCGTCATGGCCCACCGGGGCGCCTACCGCCTGTCGGTTCTCGACCTGCGGGGCAAGGTCACGCGCGTGCTCGCCGACCTGCCCGCCGGAACGTGGGCCAAGGACCTGTGGCTCTCCTTCAGCCGGGTGACACCGTCATAGGTAGAGGCCGGTGCCGTGGTCGGTCTCCTGCGTGGCCACCGCGTGCAGGTCGCGCTCGCGCATCACCAGATAGACCTTGGCGTGCACCTCCACCTCGAACTGGTCCTCGGGGTTGAACAGCACCTTGTCGCCCACCTTGACCGAGCGCACGTTCGTGCCGACGCCGCAGACCTCGCCCCAGGAGAGCCGGTTGGCCATCTTGACCGTCGCGGGGATGACGATCCCGGAGCCGCTGCGCCGCTCCTCGGCCTCCTGCTCCAACCTGATCATGACCCGGTCGTGCAGCATCTGTATCTCGAACTTGGGCTCTACCACAGGCCCAAGTTTACGAGCAGGCGAACGCGCAGGTCTCCAGGACGGCGACGCGGGCCGCTTACACCTGTCCCGCGATCGTGGCAGGATGGCCGTCATGATCATGGCCTTCGGCGAGACCGGCTGGGAATGGCTGAACGTACCGCGCGAATGGGCCGCCGACGACGGCCTGAGCCTGTTCTGCGACCCCGGCACGGATCTGTGGCGCGAGACCCACTACGGCTACTCCTACGACACGGCCCACCTGTTCGGCCGCACGGTCCCCGGCGACGCCCGCCTGACGGTCACCTTCTCCGGCGACTACGCCGAGCAGTACGACCAGGCGGGCGCCGTGCTGAGGATCGGCCAGGACGACTGGATCAAGGCCGGAGTCGAGTACGTCGACGGCGGCTTCCACCTCAGCACGGTCGTGACCAGGGGGTTCTCGGACTGGTCGGTGCTCCCGCTGGGCCGCTCGGCGCGGCGGGTGACGTTCGGCCTGGAGCGGGCGGGCGACGCGGTGACCGTGCGCTACGGCCTCGACGACGACCCGCCCGAGACCATGCTCCGCCTGGCCTACTTCCCGCCGGGGCGGCCCGCGCTGGCCGGTGCCATGGCGGCCGCGCCCGTCGGCAAGGGGTTCGCCGTCCGCTTCAGCGACATACAGATCAGCGAGGCGCCCAGGGAATCCTGAGCCGGGCGAAGCGGGTCAGGGGAGCCTGAGCCGGGCGAAGACCGGGCGGTGGTCGGTGCGCGCCAGCGCCGCCACCTCGAAGCCGAGCACCGCCATCCGCGAGTCCGCCAGCACGTGGTCGATCGTCACGCCGGGCGAGTGCGTCCACGGCGAGCCCTGCGGCCAGGTCGCCCGGAACCCGAGCCCCATCACGTCGGCCGCGTCCCGGTATCCGGAGTCCAGCAGGTCCCGCATCGGGAGGTGGTCGAGCGTGGCGTTGAAGTCGCCCGCCAGCACCCGCAGCGCGTCGCCGCCGGCACGGGGCAGCGCGTCCAGCCCGCCCTGCCAGCACGGTTGCCGCCCGGTGCGCTTGGGCGCGCACGGATGCACCGACACGATCTCGATCCGGGCCCCGTCCGGATGCGTCAGCCAGGCCCTGGCCTGCCCGAATGAGCCCAGCTTGATCAGCCCGCCGTCCTTGAGCGGGTGCCGCGCGTACACGGCGGACCCGCCCACACCGGGCAGCGGCCGGGTCACGGCGTGCGCCAGCGTGCGGCGCAGCCCCGCCTCCTCCAGCCGCCGCATGGAGTCCGGGGTGAGCTCCTGCAGCGTCAGCACGTCCGGCTTCAGCCTGGTGACCAGCGCCATCAGCTGGTCGGTGGCCGCCTGTCCGACCATCAGGTTGGCCGCGAGCACCCGCAACTCCGGCCCCTTCGCGTCGGGGTTGCCGTCGGTGAGCGCGCGGGGCAGCACGGCCGGCACCATCGCCAGCACCGACACCAGCGCGACCGTGCCCGCCGCCCACCGCCGCAGCGCGCAGGCCAGCACCAGCCCGAGCCCGGCCGCGCACACCGCGTACGGCGTGTACGCCACCAACGGCACCCACGGCCAGTCCGGCTCGAACCCGCTCAGCCGCACCACCGCCCACAAGGCGAAGGGCACCACCACGATCCAGCTCATCCATGTACGCACGCCCCTGTATCGCCACAAGTCCTGATTCGAGTTCATGAGAAGGTGTGCACCATGCACGACGTGGAAGCCCGGGTCCTGACCGCCATCGACGAACCCGAGACCGTGAACCTGCTGGCCGAGACCGTCCGGGTCCCCAGCGTCACCGGCACCGACGCCGAGTCCGACCTCCAGCACCGCCTCGCCGGCCTGCTCACCGAGGCCGGCATGGACGTGGACGTCTGGAAGCTCGACCTCCCCGCACTGACCGCCCGCCCCGGCTTCCCCGGCACCGAGGCCCCCAGGACCGAGGGGTACGGCGTCGCGGCCGTCACCCCCGGCGGCGAGGGCCCGCCCGCGCTCGCGCTGCAGGGCCACGTGGACGTCGTGCCGACCGGGGACCTGGCCAAGTGGGAGGGGAGCGACCCGTTCGCCGCCCGGATCACCGGCGACGTGCTGCACGGAAGGGGCGCGTGCGACATGAAGGCCGGTCTGGTCGCGAACCTGGCCGTGGCCCGGGCCGTCCACAAGGCCGGGATCAGGCTGGCCAGGCCGCTGGCCGTGCACTGCGTGATCAGCGAGGAGGACGGCGGGCTCGGCGCGTTCGCCACCCTGGCCAGGGGCCACACGGCCGAGGCCGCGGTCATCAGCGAGCCCACCAGCGGCGCGGTCATCACCGCCAACGCGGGGGCGCTGACCTTCCGGCTGGAGATCGCCGGGCGGGCCGCGCACGGCGCCACCCGGTACGAGGGGGTCAACGCGATCGAGGTGTTCTGGCCGGTGTTCGAGGCGATCAGGCGCCTGGAGGCCGAGCGCAACCGCGACGTCCACGGGCTGTTCGGCGGCAACGCGATGCCGTACCCGATCGAGGTCGGGACCGTGCGCGCGGGCGACTGGGCCAGCACCGTGCCCGACCTGCTGGTCGCCGAGGGGCGACTCGGGGTGCGGCTGGACGAGGACCCGGCGGCGGCGCGGGCGGCGTTCGAGGAGGCGGTCATGGAGGTCGCGCACCCGTGGCTGCGCGGCAACCCGCCGGTGGTGACGTGGCCGGGCGGGCAGTTCGCCAGCGGCCGGCTGCCCGCGGGGCACGAACTGCTGGAGCAGGTCGGCCGGGCGGTCGAGGACACGACGGGCGCGCGGCCGGCCGAGGCGGCGGCGCCGTACGGGAGCGATCTGCGGCTGTACGCGGCGGGCGGGATCCCGACGCTGCACTACGGCCCCGGGGACGTGCGGTTCGCGCACGCCCCCAGGGAGCAGGTCGAGCTGAGCGAGCTGCGCGCGGTCACGCGGGCACTGGCACTGCTCGCTGTGCGCCGCTGCGCAGCACTCTGATCAGCGCGGCGGGGGCCATCAGCGACGGCGGCGGGTCGTACAGGTTCGTCACCCGCAGGAAGCGCCGCGTCAGCTCGGGGTCGTGCGCGGCGGCCGCGTGGAAACGGTCGAGGTAGGCGCCCACCATCCGCATCTTCGGCGTCAGGTTGCCTTCCACCCCGGGCATCCGCAGGTCGCCGCCGACCGTGATCTCCCAGGGTGTGTCCACGATCCCGGCGATCCGCCGGAAGAACGGCAGGGGGTTCAGGTCCGGGTCGAGCAGCGCCCTGGCCTCCATGGCGGCGACCGTCATGCCCTGGCCGTACAGGGGGTTGAACGCGCAGACCGCGTCCCCGGTGACCAGCAGGCCGTCGGGGAAGCGGGTCAGCCGCTCGTAGCGGCGCCGGACCGCGGCCGGGGTGCGGTAGGCGCGCGGCTCCCCGATCGGTTCGGCCAGGTTGACCAGGTGGTGCAGGTCGGGGGCCGGCAGGGTGCCGGCGTAGGCGGCGAAGCCGTCCAGGGTGAGCGGCGGGCCCTCGCCGTACCCGACCAGGGTCACGATCCAGCGGTCGTCCTCCAGCGCCAGCGCCACCCCGGCCCGCGGCGCGCCGGGCGTGGGGCCGACGATGACCACCAGGTCCCCGTTGAGGTGGTCGTGGCGGCGGCGGAACTCGTACGTCCCGTAGCGCACGTCGATCGGCACCTGCTCCTCCTGCGGCGGCCGGTAGCCCAGCTCGCCCAGCCATGACGGCATGCGCGAGCCGCGCCCGGCGGCGTCCACGACGAGATCGGCCGGGATCAGCTCGCCGTCGGCGAGCCGCACCCCCGTGACCCGGCCCTCCTGGGACAGCAGACCGGTGACGACGCGCTCGGACAGGATCCGCACCCCCGGCAGCCCGCCCACCCTGCGCCGTACCTGGCCTTCGAGCAGCGGCCGGCTCACCAGCAGCCCGGTCAGGCCGCTCTGCCCCCTGGCCAGCCGGTGCCCGCCGTGGATGTGGCGGGCCTGCTCCTGCAGGTCCCCCTTGAGCGCCCCCTGCGCGACGAGTTCGGCCGTGATGCCGGGCAGCAGCTCGTCCATGACCTCGCGGCCCTTGGCGAGCAGGCCGTGCGCGTGACGGCTCTGCCCGACGCCCCGGCGGTGCGAGTCCACCGCCGGGAGCGCGTCGCGGTCGAGCACCGTGACCCGGGCGAACAGGCGGTGCAGGGCCGCGGCGGACAGCAGCCCCGACATGCTCGCGCCGATGACGACGGCATGGTCCATTTCGATTCCCCCTGAAAAAGGTGTTCTGAGCATTCGGCAGAGGGTCTCCCGTGGACGGCCGGGCCTCCACGTCTTTTGGCACGTTCCCGGAGCGCCTTCGGCACTGCGCATTGACTAGAGTCCGGATGGTGCGGGAAACGTCGCTGGAACTGCTCATGAGCCGCCCCGTCCAGGAGCGCGCGGACGCGGCGCGCAACAGGGAGAAGGTGCTGGCCGCGGCCGCTCGCCTGTTCGCGGAGAAGGGCGTGGACGCGGTCTCGATGGACGCCGTCGCGGCGGAGGCCGGCGTGGGCAAGGGGACGCTCTTCCGACGGTTCGGCGACAAGTCGGGGCTGGCGGTGGCGCTGCTGGACTCCCGGGAGCGCGACCTGCAGCAGCGCATCCTGTCCGGCCCGCCGCCCCTCGGCCCGGGGGCTCCCGCGCGGGAGCGGCTGGCCGCGTTCGTGGCCGCGTACCTGGACTACCTGTTCGCCCACCTCGACCTGGTGCGCATGTCGGAGACGGCCAGCCCGGGGGCGCGGTACCGCATCGGGGCCTACTGGTTCTGGCACCGGCACGCGGCGATGTTGCTGGCCGAGGCCCGGCCGGCTGCGGGCTCGGCCACAGGGCCGGCCACAGGGCCGGCCGCGGGGCCGGGGAGCGACGCCGACCTGCTGTCCCACGTGCTGCTGGCCGCCATGGGCGCGGAGGTCGCGGCCATGCTCAAGGACGACTACGGCCCGGATCGCGCGATCCGGGCCGTCCTCACGGTGGCCACCGCCCTGACCTCTTGAGCTCCTCCGGGAAGGGTCAGGAGGAAGTGGCGGGCACCCGGCGCCGGGCCTCGGGGACGATGAGCGGGGTGCCCGACTGCGGGTCCTGGATGATCTCGCACCGCAGGTCGAACACCTGGTGGACCAGCTCGGGCGTGACGACCTCGGTCGGGTCGCCCTCGGCCACGATCTCGCCGCCCCGCATCACGATCAGGTGCGTGGCGTACCGGCACGCCTGGTTCAGGTCGTGCAGCACGGCCACCATGGTCCGGCCGGCCTCGTGCAGGTCGGCGCAGAGGTCGAGCACCTCGATCTGGTGGGAGATGTCCAGGAACGTGGTCGGCTCGTCCAGCAGCAGGATCGGCGTCTCCTGCGCCAGCGCCATGGCCAGCCACACCCGCTGCCGCTGCCCGCCCGACAGCTCGTCCACGATCCGGTCGGCCAGCTCCGACACGTCGGTGGCGCGCATCGCCTCGGACACCGCCGCCTCGTCGGCCTTCGACCACTGCCGCATGAGCCGCTGGTGCGGGTAGCGGCCGCGGGCCACCAGGTCGGCCACGGTGATCCCGTCGGGCACGATCGAGCTCTGCGGCAGCAGCCCGAGCCGCCGCGCGACCTCCTTCGACGGCAGCGACGTGATCACGCTGCCGTCCAGGTGCACGGTGCCCGTCCTCGGCTTGAGCATCCTGGCCAGCGCCCGCAGCAGGGTCGACTTCCCGCAGGCGTTCGGACCGATGATCACGGTGAAGGACTCGTCCGGGATCGCCACGCTCAGGTCGGTGGCCACGACCCGCTGGTCGTAGGCGAGGGTGAGATCGGTGCCGGAGAGGCGGGAGGAGGCCATCAGTGGCGGTCCTTTCGCAGGAGCAGGACGAGGTACGTGCCGCCGATGGCGGCGGTCAGCACTCCGACGGGAAGTTGGGTGGGGGCGAGGATCCGCTGCGCGGCCAGGTCGGCGGCGGTCAGCAGCACGGCGCCCATGAGCGCGGAGGCGCCCAGGGTGACGCCGGGGGAGCGGGTGAGCCGCCGGGCGAGCTGCGGCGCGGCCAGCGCGACGAAGACGACGGGCCCGGCGGCGGCGGTGGCCACCCCGGACAGCAGCACGCCGGCCGTGATGGCCATCGCGCGCACGACCTCGACCCTGATGCCCATGGCCTTGGCCGAGTCGTCGCCCATCTCGATCATGCGCATCGGCCGGGAGATGTACGCGCACAGCGGCAGCAGCACGACCAGCGCCAGCGCGACGGGCATCGCGTGGTCCCACCCGCGCCCGCTCAGGCTGCCGGTGAGCCAGGCCCCGGCGGTGGCCGCGTCGTTGATGTTGGCCCGGGTCAGGATGTACGAGTTGAGCGCCAGCAGCAGCGCGTTGGCCCCGATGCCGACCAGGACCATCCGGTAGCCCTGCACGCCGCCCCGGTAGGCCAGCGCGTAGACCAGCGCGGCCGTCACCACGCACCCGGCCAGCGCGCCGCCGGCGATCATCGCGGCGGAGCCGCCCGCGACGACGGCGATGATGCCGCCCGTGGAGGCGCCGGCGGTGAAGCCGATGAAGTCGGGGCTGCCCAGGGGGTTCCTGGTCAGGCTCTGGAAGATGGCGCCGCTCACCCCGAACGCGGCCCCGACCAGCAGCCCGGTCACCACCCGGGGGGCGCGGAGCTTGGCGACGATGAGCTCGGCGACCGGGGTGCCCTGGCCGAAGAGCGCGGCGATGATGTCGGGCACGGGGACGGTGAACTCGCCCGTGGACAGCGCCGCCACGGTGACCCCGAACCCGACCACGAGCAAGATCGCGGTGACGAGCAGGGCGCGGGGCGCGAGCCGTACGGACCAGGCTCCGACGCGGACGTTCACAGCGCCGCCACCCGCTTCCGCCGGGCCAGCATGATGAAGATCGGCGCGCCGACCACCGCCCACACGATTCCCACCTGCACCTCGCCCGGCCGGGCGATGAGCCGGCCCACCACGTCGGCCCCCAGCAGCAGCACCGGCGCGGCCAGCGCCGAGTACGGCAGCACCCACCGCTGGTCGGGCCCCACCAGCGCGCGCACGGCGTGCGGCACGATCAGCCCGACGAACCACAGCGGCCCCGCGGCGGCCGTGGCCGCGCCGCACAGCAGCGTGACGGCCACGCCGGTCAGGATCCTGGTCCGGTTCACCGCCACGCCCAGCGCCTTGCCCGCGTCGTCGCCGAGCGCGAGCATGTTGAGCGGCCTGGCCAGCAGCAGGCCGAGCACCAGCCCGGCCACCATGAACGGCGCCAGCCGCACCACCGTGTCCTCCGTCTGCCCGGCCAGCGAGCCGGTCAGCCAGAACCGCATCCGGTCGAAGGTCTGGGTGTCCATGCGCAGGATGGCCGAGGCCACCGCCGTGCACACCATGCCGAACGCCACCCCGGCCAGCGCCAGGCGTACGGGGCTGGAGCCCGAGCGGCCGGCGGAGGCCAGCGCGTAGACGGCGGCGGAGGCCAGCGCGGCCCCGCCGAAGGCGAACCACACGTACACCGTGGGGTCGGTGAGCCCGAACACGCCGAGCGCGAGCGTGACGCCCAGCGCGGCGCCCTCGTTGATGCCCAGCAGCCCGGGGTCGGCCAGCGGGTTGCGGGTCAGGCTCTGCATGAGCGCGCCGGCCAGCCCCAGCGTGGCGCCCACACCGAGGCCGAGCAGCGTACGCGGGACCCGCAGCTCGCGGATGACCGTGTGGTCGTTGGAGCCGTTCGGGGCCAGGAAGGCGTCGATCACCGTGGAGAACGACACCGAGCGCGCGCCGAGCGCCACGCTGGCCATCGCGACGAGCGCGAGCACCCCGAGCGTGACGACCAGGCCGGCGACCAGCACGGACGGGCGCCCCTTGGCCTTGCGCTCACCGCCCTCCCCGGGTGTGGCCCCCGGACCGGTGGCGGTCACCGCCATCTCCTCAGCCGGGCGCACCCGACCCCCTCTCGTAGCAAGTCAAACTTAGGCAAGGCTAATCTAATGGTCTGACAAGAAGGCAAGCCTAACCTTAGGAGATGTGCATGTCGGGACCGGTACTGGCTCGCAGGGGCTTCCTGGCGGGCGCGGCAGGACTCGCGGCGGCCCTGACACTGGCGGCGTGCGGCGGCGACGGCGGCACGGGCGCCGCCGCCCCCGCCACCTCGGGCTCGGCGGCGGCCCCGGCCGCCCGGAGCTGGACGTTCACCGATGACCGCGACAAGAAGCTCGAGCAGCCCAAGGTGCCCTCCCGGGTCGTCGCCCAGGTGGGCGCGGCGGCCGCCCTGTGGGACTTCGGCGTGCGCCCGATCGGCGTGTTCGGCCCGCACAAGCTCAAGGACGGCAGCAAGGACCCGCAGGTCGGCAACGTGGACATCACCAAGGTCACGGGCCTGGGCAACGTGTGGGACGAGTTCAACGTCGAGCAGTACATCGCGCTCCAGCCCGACCTCCTGGTCAGCAGCATGTACGTCAAGGGCGCCCTCTGGTACGTGCCCGAGAAGTCCAAGGACACCATCGAGCAGGTCGCCCCCACCGTGGGCGTCATGCTCACCGGCAAGAGCGCCACGCAGGTGATCGGCAAGTACGAGGAGCTGGCCAAGTCCCTCGGCGCGAGCATGGAAGGCGTGCCCGAGGCCAAGGCCCGCATGGAGGCGGCCACCAAGGAGCTCGCCCAGTTCAAGGACCTCAAGATCCTCATGGTGTCGGGCGGCGCGGACGCGTTCTGGGTGGTCAACCCGCCGGAGTACCCGGACATCGTGCACCTCAAGGACGCCGGCCTCGACGTCGTCACGCCCGCCAAGGTCGACGAGGGCGGCTTCTTCCAGACGCTGAGCTGGGAGAACGCCGACGAGTACGACGCCGACGTGATCCTCTACGACACCCGCACCCAGGCGCTCAAGCCCGAGGAGATGATGAAGAAGCCCACCTTCGCCAAGCTCCCCGCGGTCAAGGCCGGCCAGCTCTACCCGTGGAACGCCGAGGCGCCCTACAGCTATCAGGGCTACGCCGGCTTCCTCGAGGGCCTGGTGGCCAACCTGAAGAAGGCCCAGCCGCTCAAGTAAGGGGCCCTTTCAGTAGGCCCCGCGCACCTCGACGATCTCGGCGAGGGGGAACTCCAGGTAGTCGCCTGCCTCCTCGCACCAGGCGTCCAGCGCGCCGCCCTTGAGCTCGCCGTGGCTGATCGTGGCGGTCAGCCCGTCGGTCAGCGTGATGCCGGCCCGCACGCCCCGGTCGACGACGAACCCGAGCAGCGACTGCTGCGCGGTGGGCAGCCGGGTCGCCATCCTGCCGATGATCGCCCACGTGCGGCCGCTCTTCTCGTCGTCCGGCCGGCCGGCGGACAGCAGGCGGCGGGCGTGCTCGTAGGGGTCGGGGGCCGGCTCGGCGAACATGTAGGGGGCCGCCTCCAGCTCCTCGATGCCGGGGAACTCCGACAGCTCGGCCACCTGCCCGCCCGGCAGCAGGATGAGCTTGCCGTTGGCGGGCTCCTCGGGTCTGGCCCGGTGGATGGTGATCTCGCCGGTGTCGGCGACCGGCACGGGGGAGTAGCCGACGTCGCGCAGCGCGGCCAGCGTGCGATCGGCCGGGGCCGTGCTCACCAGCACCGTGGGGGCCAGCAGCCGCAGGCCCAGCCGGCCCAGCCGCCGGTGGGCGGCGATCTCGGCCAGCAGGGCCGGGTCGGTCGCCTGCACGACACACCCCACCGTGGTGACCGTCACCTCGCCGTGCCTGCGGGCGGTGTCGCGGACCAGGTATTCGAGCGGCTGCGGGATGGTGCCCACCCCGGCCAGCTCGTCGAGCAGGTCGTCGGCCTCGTAGCCATGGTCGAGCGCCCGCCGCACGCTCTCGGTGGTGAAACGCCACACCGAGGCCGCGCCCCGCGACTCGCGCTCGGCGGTCCGGTCGAGCAGCGCCGCCAGCTCCGCCGACGGCGGCCCCGTGACGACCGCGGTCAGGTCGGGGCCGAACAGCGCGCTCCTGCGCACGCTGGCCAGCGCCCGGGTGGCCGCCTCGGCCAGCACCGGGTCGTGCTCGACCATGGGGACGGCGTCGTCGTTCTCGTCGCCCGCCTTCGCGGACAGCCCCGCCAGCGCCCGGCCGAGGTCGGTGAGCGCGTTGTTGGCCAGCAGCCCGAGCAGCCTGGCCTCGTCGAGCACCGCGGGCGCGCACTCGCGCAGCAGCGGCTGGTCGATCAGTGGCGCGTGCCAGTGGACGTTGTTCATCAGGCTGTCGCGGTCGGCGAAGGCCGTGCCGGACGGCAGGTGGGCCAGTGCCGAGATGACGGCCCTGCGCACCTGGGCGATCGCGCTGCCGGCCGGGTCGTCGCCGAGCACGGTGCCGTATTTGCCGTCGACCTTGCGCAGCGAGGAGCGCTCCATCCGCCACCACGCCGCCAGCAGCACCCGCAGCCGGGCCGAGCCCTCGTCGAGCCGCCAGCGGTCGAAGCGCTCGGTGGGGATCATGCCGCCGGACGGCTCGTCCCAGGCCAGCAGCCGGGCCACCGTGCACACCTCGAGCAGCAGCCGCGTCTCGTCCTCGTCGCAGCCGGTCTCCTTGGCCACCCTGCGGACCTCGCGCACGCCGACGCCGCCGGTCTTGAGCAGCGGCAGGGGGGTCTTGGAGGCGTTGTCGAGCAGCGCCGCGCAGCGCTCGACCACGTGCGGCGCGGCCAGCGTCATCAGGTGGTCGACCTCCTCGGGGTCGACCGGGATCGCGGCCACCTCGGGCGCCACCGGGCGGTAGGCCGGGTGGTAGCCGGGGCCGCGCAGGCAGATCGCCACCTCGCGGGGGATCTCCGCGACGTGCCAGCTCGGCCGGAAGAGCAGGCCGTGGTCGGCGCACCACTTCTCCGGCGTGCCCGGGCTGACGAACCTCCCGCCGTCGACGTCGAGCGCGGGGCCCTCCCACGCGAACCGGTCGAGCAGCGGCACGGTGCCGTCAGGGGCGTTGCGCATCAGCGCCCTGATCCGCTCGAGGTCGCTGAGCGACTCGATGACGCGGGCGATCGTCCGGCGCTTGTTGCCGTGCGCGGGCAGCCCCAGGGCCCGGGCGAGCGAGTGCAGCGCGTCGTTGCTGATGGACCAGGAGTTGAGGTAGTGCTCCAGCGGCTCGCCCAGGCCGAGCGGCGCGGACCACCAGCGCGTGACGCCCTCGGCGAGGTGGATCACCCCGTCGTCGTCCGGCCAGGCCAGCGCGTGGTCGTAGAGGTGCTCCAGCCAGGGGGTGACGTCTTCCGGCTCCATGCTGACGAAGCGCGCCAGCGTCTCGGCGGTGGGGCGGGTCATGGCCAGGGTGGTCTCGGCGAGCTGCAGGCAGGGCAGCGGCAGGCCGCGCAGCGTCTCCATCACGGCGAAGCCGTTGCCGAGCCGCTGGGCCAGAGTGTCCAGCCGCCTGGGCCAGGGCGCGGCGATGGCGTCGGGCCGGTTGGCCAGGATGCGGCCGAGCCGGTCCTCGTCTAGTGTTCGCAGCCAGCCGAGCAGGTGATCTTCCATCTGTCAGCACTCTCATGGGGTCGCGCGCGGGACTCACCGTGAGCCATGACCATCCACGGTAATGCAGATCACCCCCGGTCAGGAGAGGACTGCCCAGACGATCTTTCCGTGGGGTGCGAGTGCGGACCATCCCCAGCGGAGGCTGAGCGATTCGACGATGTGGAGTCCGAGGCCGCCGGTGTCGAGGGGGCCAGGATATCGCAGCACCGGCACCGAGGAGCCGGGATCGGTGAAGGCGCTGGTGACGAGTGGTCCCCGCCGGACGAGGGACATGTGGACCGCGCGCTCGCGGCGCGGGTCGTCCAGGCACAGGCCGTGACGCAGGGCGTTGGTGGCCAGCTCGGAGACCACCAGCTCCATGTTCTCGGTCAGCTCGCCGAGGCCCCAGCCCGACAGGGCGCCGGCCGTGAAGCTGCGGGCCGAATGGACGGAGGACGCGGCGGGCGGGAGCACGAACGTGGCGCTCGCGGACGGGCCGGGGACCAGCAGATCACGGGCCGCCTCCGGCCACCAGCCGACTGGGGGCCACCAATCGAACGTGGTCCACTGGCCGTGTGCCGTGGTGGATTGCACGTAGATCATTCTGCGGGAAACTCTCGTGCAGTTGCAAGAGCGAATGCACGTGCAGACAACTCGTGCAAGCGCTACGGTTGCCCTCAAATGGTCAATATGGGGGAAAGGGGATCTTGTCCGCGGCCCATGATCTTTCGGCCGTGAAGTGACAGACTGTGTGGCAAGGAAACGACCAAGGAGCAAGCACGTGTCCATTGATCCGCCCGGTTCCGGTTCGACCGTTCGGCGCATCATGCTGGGGGCGAGCCTCAGGCGCCTCCGCGAGGCCAGCGGCCTCGACCGGGCACAGGCCGGATTTCACATCCGGGCGTCCGAGTCCAAGATCAGCCGCATGGAGCTCGGCCGCGTCGGCTTCAAGACACGTGACGTGGAAGACCTGCTCACCCTGTACGGCGTCGTCGACGATGCCGAGCGCCGTGCCCTGCTGGAGATGGTTCGCGAGGCCAACACCCCCGGGTGGTGGCACAAATACTCGGCCGAACTGCCGTCTTGGTTCACCACGTACATCGGCCTGGAGGAGGCCGCCAGCGTGATCAGGACCTACGAGGTGCAGTTCGTGCCCGGCCTGCTGCAGACGGCCTCGTATGCGCGTTCGGTCTTTCAGCTTGGCAACCCCGATGCGAGTCCGGAGAGAATCGAGCGCCGCGTGCATATGCGCATGCAGCGTCAGGAGCGCTTCACCCAGAAGGATGGACCCCGGCTGTGGGCCGTCATCGACGAGGCGGCGCTCAAGCGGACCATCGGCGGGCGGGAGGTCATGTCCGAGCAGCTCCAGCATCTGCTGGAAGTCGCCGCTCTTCCCAACATCACCATCCAGGTGATGCCCTTCAGGTTCGGCAAGCACGCCGCCGAAGGGGGCGCTTTCAGCATCTTGCGGTTTCCCGAGTCCGATTTGTCGGACGTTGTCTACGTCGAGCAGCTCTGGGGTGCCCTGTACCTGGACAAACGTGAGGACATCGATCCATACCTCACGGCGATGGAGCAGTTGTGCGTGGAGAGCACCACGCCAGGGGGCACCGTCGAGCTCATCGGCGGTCTTCTCAGAAAGATGTAGATGAACCAGACCTACAACGGCATGCCCGCGGCGGACCTGACGCAGGTCGCCTGGCGCAAGAGCCGCTACAGCAACTCGCAGGGCAACTGCGTCGAACTCGCGGCGCTCCCCGACGGGGGCATCGCGGTGCGCAACTCGCGTTTTCCCGACGGCCCTGCCCTCATCTATACCCGCGACGAGATCCGGGCCCTGGTGCTCGGGGTGAAGGACGGAGAGTTCGACGGCCTGCTCGTTTAACAGCGTGTTTACCTCCGGCGCGCCCGCTTAACGGGGGCGCGCCGGAGGTGTAACCGTCCGGCCTCGTGCCACGGTCAGGATCAGTCCATGCTCGACCAGATGACCCTGTATCCGATCGCCGACGACGTGCTTTTCGCACCGGGCGGCAAGGTCGTGATCCGCACTTACGGCGTGGCGCCCGCCACCACGGGAGCCTCCGTCTCCTACCGGACCTGGGTGACCGGCATCCGCGACCAGCCGCGGTACTGGCACTGGGGCCACTTCGAGGACGCCACCTCCGGGCACCGCAGGGTCCTGGAGTGGCTCACGGGACGGGGGCCCCAGCCTTCCCAAGCGCCGGCCTGATCGCTATCCTCAGGCCAAGCAACCGCTTGGTAGAGGAGGCGTGGTGCGGCGCGCGATCCACCTGATCGAGGAGGTCGACTTCAGGCCGATGAACTCCAGGCGTCCCCTGGAGTACCTCACCTGGCTGACCCGCTACAAGCGCGAGGACGAGACCCGCACGGCGCCCTCGCTCACCTCCGGCATGTCCATCAGATCCCGCGAGATCGACCTCGTGGGCGCCTTCTACGCGGTCGGCATCACCGGCCATCCCCAGTTCAAGGCCGTCACGCTGTGGGACTGCCACGGCGGCTGGGACGGCGGCTGGCGGCAGATGATGGAGATCTACCAGGGCGTGGACGAGCGCCTGTTCCTGTCCGACATCGACGACCTGCGCTTCTCGGCGTTCTCCCGGCCGCTCGGCGCCGCGCCGGGCTGCCCGCCGCTCGCCGAGGCCCCCGCCGCCGAGCTCTACCTCTTCGAGAGCGCCCGCGTACGCCCCGGCGCCGCACTCGACTACCTGGACGCCGTACGCACCGAGCGCGCCCCCTTGCTCGCCGAGCACGGCCACACCCTCGTCGGCCTGTACGAGGTGCTGTTCTGCGACACCGAGGCGGTCACCCTCTGGGCCGTCTCCCTCGACGACCACCTGGCCACCCAGCGCGCCCGCGACGCGGCCCTGGGTCTCGACGACGAGGCGACCTCCGACTCCCGGCTGCTGGACTGGGGAAAACGGGCGCGCGACTACCTGGAAGGCCCCTGGCGTGAGACGCTTCTCGCACCGTTCCCCGGTTGCCGCCTGGCGCCAGGGGGCCTGCCGGGTTAGCGTCGGCTGCGGAGGTGGCCATGACGGACTCATACCTCTACAACGGGCAGAGCCCAGACGAACACGTCGCATCGTGCCCTGACTGCACCGCGGCGATCGCGCTGCTCGACCAGCCGGAGACGGCGGTCGCGCCGCCGCCCACGCTGCGTGAGGCCGTGCTGTCCATGGCGCGCCGCCGCCGCACCCCGGCCGTGATGGCCGTGACCACCGTGGCGGCGCCGTACGCCGAGCAGGTCGCGATCATGGACGAACTGCTGGCCGAGCTGAGCGAGCCGCAGTGGGAGCTCCCGATCGCCAGGCACGGCACGGTCAGGGGGCTGGTCGAGCACCTCATGGCCAACGACTCGACCGTGGCCACGTTCATGGGGGTCCCGGGTCCCGGCGCGGCCGCCGCGCCGTTGCACCGGCGCTGGCGCGAGCAGGCCGGTTCCGTGCTGGAGCGGGTCTCGTGCAGCAGCGAGGTGCTGCTGGGCGTCGAGGTGGCGCTGGCGGGGGCCCGGCCGGCCCGCGCGCCGCTGCGCCAGGCCATGATCCAGCGCACGTTCGAGACATGGACGCACGCCGACGACATCAGGGTCGCCACCGACCGGTCCAAGGCCGCCCCGCGCCCCGAGCACGTGCACATGATCGCCGAGTTCGGCCTGGCCCTGCTGCCCCGCGCGATGAAGGGGCCGCGCCGCGACGTCTCGGCCACCGTGGTGCTGACCGGCCCGGGCGGCGGCACGTGGACGATCCCGCTCTCGCCCACCTCCGACCACCTCGCCGTGCTCATCTCGGCCGAGGCGGTGGACTTCTGCCGGCTGCTGGCCAACCGGTGGCCGGCCGACTCCTTCCCGTACGCCGCCGAGGGCGACCCCGCGCTCGCCCGCGACCTGATCCGCGCCGCCGCCACGCTGGGATGCGACTGATGAGCGACATGGACCTGTGCGCACGGCTGACGGCCGGTGACCTCGACGCGCTGGCCGACGCCTACGACCAGCACGGCTCGTACGTCTACGGGGTCGCGGTCAAGGTCACCAAGAGCCAGGCGTTCGCGGAGGAGGTCACCCAGAACGTGTTCGTC
This sequence comes from Nonomuraea sp. NPDC049709, assembly GCF_040674815.1. Classification (NCBI taxonomy): domain Bacteria; kingdom Bacillati; phylum Actinomycetota; class Actinomycetes; order Streptosporangiales; family Streptosporangiaceae; genus Nonomuraea; species Nonomuraea sp. NPDC049709. The sequence continues at coordinate 171,673 of NZ_JBFANM010000005.1, read as the reverse complement.
GCGCTCTGGGAGCAACCGCTGGCCTACGACCCCAGCCTCGGGTCGTTACGCGGCTGGCTGGTGAGCAGGGCCATGCACGAGGCGGCCCTGCGCACGAAGGTCGGCCAGGGGCCGTTCCAGACGCGCGTTCCAGACGGGTTCTAGACCGGGGCGTTCCAGGTCAGGAGCACCGGCTCGGCGTGCTCGAAGCCGAGCCGCGAGTAGGTGCCCGTGTCGAGCTTCAGCAGCCGGCCCTCCTCGGGCGCCAGGCCCAGCCAGCGGGCGGCCAGCACGCGCAGGAAGTGCCCGTGCGCCACCAGCGCCACCCGCCCCTCGACCCCGCGGGCCAGCTCGATCACCCGGTCGGCGCGCACGGCCACCTCGGAGGCGCTCTCGCCCGGGTGCTCGGCGTCGCCCGGGATCACGCCGTCGCGCCACAGGTACCAGCCGGGGTGGGTCCTGCGGATCTCCGGCGTGGTGATCCCCTCGTAGCCGCCGTAGTCCCACTCCCACAGATCGGCGTCCACCTCGTAGCCGGACAGCCCGGCCAGCTCCGCCGTCCGCCTGGCGCGCTGGGCGGGGGAGACCAGCACCAGGTCGAACGGCTCCTTCACCAGCGGCGCCAGCGCCCTGGCCTGCTCCTCGCCGTGCTCCGTCAAAGGCAGGTCGGTACGTCCGGTGTGCTTGCCCGCCTTGCTCCATTCGGTCTCTCCGTGCCGGAGCAGCAGCATCTCGTTCATGGGTCCCATCATCCGGCACGGCCCTCTCCCGGCCGCGGTCAGGTGGCCAGGTCCTCGACGACGGGTTCGAAGGCGGGCAGGTCACGCTCGTGATGCACCACGAAGTACGAAATATCGTGCTCGTCCCGCCAGTAGCGGAGTTTGTCGGCGATGTCGTGCCGCGTACCCAGCAGGACCTGGGGTGTCTCGTCCAGTGCGGAGCTGTCGGCCGCGCTCCACGCCTCCTCCGCCTTCCGCTCGCCCACCTGCACCACGCTGGTGCCGAGCTCCAGCTCCGGGTAGCGGTCGCCGGCCGCCGCGCGCACGGCGGCGAGCTTGCCCAGGAGCGCGGGCAGCCCCCCGTCCCGCACGTCGGGCCCGCTCCCGTCGGCCTTCACCCGCATCCCGATGTTCACGACGTCGGCCTCCTCGGCCGCCAGCCGCAACATCCGGGCCCCGCCCGCGCCGATCACCAGCGGGGGACGGGGCCGCTGCACGGGCTTGGGCTGCTGGTCGAGGCCGGAGATCCGGTAGTGCCGCCCCTCGAAGTCGAAGGGCCCGTCGCCCCAGAGCCCCTTGAGCACGGCGAGCGCCTCCCGCAACCGCTCGACGCGCACCCCCGGGGGCTCCAGCGTGAGCCCGGCGCCGGCGTAGTCGCCCGCCAGCCACCCCGTGCCGATCCCGACCTCCAGCCGCCCGCCGGACAGCAGGTCGAGCGTGGCCGCCTCCTTGGCCAGCACGGCCGGGTGCCGGAAGTCGTTGGCGAACACGAGGGTGCCGACGCGCAGCCTGGTGGTGGCGCAGGCGGCCGCGGTCAGGGCGGCGACGGGCGCGAACCTGGGCCCGACGAGGTGATCGGGCACCAGCAGCACGTCGAACCCGGCCCCCTCCAGGCGCCTGGCCTTCTCGGCCCACGCCTTCCCGGACCCGGCCTCCCGTACCACCGCTCCGAACCTGAACCGCCGCACGGCCGCCTCCTACCAAGTGCTTGGTTGGGATTGTAGCCGCCTCACGCCTTCTCGCGCGGCTGGGGCAGCGCGAGGGCGACGCCGCCCATCGCGGCGGTGAGGATGAGCCAGGCCGCGCCCGCCGCCACGTTCGACAGCTGCGCCAGCCAGGCCACCGGGATGAGCAGCGGCGCCACGATCAGGGCGATCGCCGCCCACTTTGGCGCCGCGCTGCTCAGCGCCGCGACGCCCAGCAGCACCAGCCCCAGCAGCGCCAGGAAGAACGTGAACCCGAGCGCCGAGGTCGGCAGCCCCTCGTTCACCTCGGTGACCAGCCGGTGGGTCGTGGGCACGTCGAGCCCGGCGCGGATGGCGGCGTAGATGACCTCGTCGGTGTCGATCGCCGGGAGGGTCAGGATGAAGGCGAGGATCGTGCCCACCAGGCCGAGCACGGGCCGCCCGTCCCTGGCCACCCTGCTCACCGCGAGGAGGCCGGGGATGAGGGTGGCGAAGCTCAGCACGCCGAGCCAGCTCAGCAGGGCGTAGCCGTCGAGGTGGGCGGTGAAGGCCCGGATGTACGGCTCGCCTTCCAGTGTGGCCGGATACGGGGCGAGCAGCAGCGACAGGGCGATGAGGAGAGGCGAGGCCACCGCGCAGGCGATCATCGCGGTGCGGGTGAACCCGGCCGTGGCGGTGCGTGGGTGAACTGCGGTCATGTCCCCGAGCTTCGGACGTGGCGGGCGGAGGCGCATGAGTAGGGGCTACTCAATCCACGGGGCTTACCAAGCGCTTGCTTTAGGTGCGAGACTGGGGACATGGAGATCCCCGTACGCCAGGCGACAGACGACGAGGCGGCGTTCTTCACCGAGCACGGCTGGGTGCGGCTCGGCCGGCTGATCGACCCGGACACCACCGCCGAGCTGCGCGAGCGCGCCACGGGTTTCCTCCGCGCGCGCTCCAGGAGCCACGAGACGCTGGTCGACCAGGCGTTCGGCCAGTCCAGGGACATCGCGGCGAGCGACGAGCTGTTCGGCGCCCTGACCATGAGCCCCGCGATGGGCCGCAACGCCGTGCGGCTGCTGCGCGGCGTGCGGGCCGTGCGCGTGCAGGTCACCAACCTGCTCGTCAAGGAGGCCGGGGAGCACGGCGCCACCGAGTTCCACCAGGACTTCCCCTGGATGCCCATGGACCGCTCGGCCATGCTGACCGTCTGGCTGGCCCTGGCCGACGTGCCCGCCGACATGGGGTCGCTGCGCTTCTACGACGGCTCCCATCGGTACGGCCTGCTCGGGCGCAGCTTCACCCGCCCGGGCGACGACCAGCTCAGCCAGCACCCGTGGCTGAAGGAGCTGGAGCTGTCACCGCCCCTGGACCTCAAGGCCGGCGACGCGACCGTGCACCACGCCCTGATCGTGCACGGCGCCCCCGCCAACCGCCGCGACAGCCCGCGCCTGTCCTTCACCGCCACGTACTTCGACGCCGACGCCCTCTACACCGGCCTGCCGTACAAGCAGACCGACGGGCTCGGCCTCGAGGTGAACCGGCCCTTCGAGCACGAGAGGTTCCCGTGCCTGAGACCGTGAGGGGCCCGGTCGCCGACCTCGGGGCGACGCTCATGCACGAGCACGTCTTCGGGCTCAGCCCGGAGATCCTCTGGAACTGGCCGGACATCCCCGAGGAGTGGGACCTGGAGGCGCGGGCCTTGGAGGCGGCGGGCAAGCTGGACGCGCTCAAGGCCGGGGGCGTCGACACGATCGTGGACCTCACCGTGGTCGGGCTCGGCAGGTACGTCCCCGCCGTGCGCCGGGTGGCCGAGCTGACCAGCGTGAACATCGTGGCCGCCACCGGCCTCTACACCTACGACGCCCTCCCGCCGTACTTCGCCAACCGGGGGCCCGGATCGTTGTTCGGGGGACCGGACCGGCTGGCCGAGTTCTTCGTCCGGGACATCACCGAGGGCATCGGGCGCACCGGCGTCAAGGCGGCCATGCTGAAGTGCGCCTCCGACCACCTGGGGATGACCAAGGGGTGCGAGCGGGTGTTCCGGGCGGTCGCCGAGGCCCACCTGGAGACCGGCGTGCCGATCACCACTCACTCCCACAGCGCCTCCAGGGGCGGGCTGGCGCAGCAGGAGCTGCTCGCCTCGCTCGGCGTGGACCTGGGCCGGGTGGTCATCGGGCACGCCGGCGACTCGACCGACGTGGCCTACCTGGAGGAACTGGTCGCGAACGGGTCCTACCTGGGCATGGACCGCTTCGGCATCGAGACGATCAGCTCGTTCGAGGACCGGGTGGCGATCGTGGCGGAGATGTGCGGGCGCGGGCACGCCGGGCGGATGGTGCTGGGGCACGACTCGTACTGCTTCAACGACCGGTTCGACGCCGACGTCGTACGCCGCCGGCACCCCAACTACCACCTGCTGCACATCTCCCGCGACGTGCTGCCCGAGCTGCGCAAGCGGGGCGTCACGGACGACCAGATCGACCAGATGCTCGTCGGCAACCCGCGGAGGATCTTCGCATGATCGAGGACTTCGACGTCACCTCGGACTGGCACGTCGCCGCCCCCTATGAGTTCCTGGCCAGGCTCCGCCGGGAGTCGCCGGTGTTCAGGAGCGAGCACCTCGGGGCGTACGTGCTGACCCGCTACGCCGACGTGCGGGCCGCGTACGGCGATCCCCGGCGCTTCTCCTCCAAGGGCTCGCTGACGATCTCGCGCAGCCTGACCCGCGAGACGAGGGAGAAGCTGGGCGAGCACGGCTCGTTCCTGTCCAGCTTCGTGGCCAACGTCGACCCGCCCGACCACACGCGGCTGCGCCGGTCGGTGTCCAGGGCGTTCACGCCGCGCGCGGTCGCCGCCATGGAGCAGCAGTTCCGGCGGCTCAACGAGGACCTCCTGGACCGGCTGGTCCCGCGCGGCCGGGCCGACTTCGTCACCGAGATCGGCCACGAGCCGTCGATCAAGCTGACCGCCCGCTTCATCGGGGTCCCCGAGGCGGACGAGGCGTTCGTGCAGTCGCACGTCAAGGACTGGTTCCAGCTCTTCCTGTCGCCCCAGCCGCCCGCCCGCCAGCTGGAACTGGCCGGCAGCTTCCTGACCTACCTCGACTACGTGGACCGGCTGGTGGCCGCCCGCGCCAAGGATCCGAAGGACGACTTCACCTCCTTGATGACCTCGCTCATCGGCGACGAGCTGACGCATCGCGAGGTGGTGGAGCTGATCTCCACGATTCTGCTCGGGGGCAACGACACCGTCCCGAACCAGCTCGGCAACACCGTCCTGCGGCTGCTGCGGGAGGACGCCTGGCCGGTGCCGCCGCCGCTGGTCGCCAACGCCTCGGAGGAGTGCATGCGGATCGACGGGGCCTCGCTGGGCTCCTTCCGGTACGCGGTGACCGACATCTCCCTGCACGGCGTGACGATCCCGGCCGGGGCCCTCGTCCTGCTGTCCACCGACTCCGCCGCCCACGACGAGAGCGTCTTCCCCGACCCCGACCGGTTCCGCATCGACCGGCCGAACGCCGCCGACCACATGGTCTTCGGGTACGGCATCCACTTCTGCGTCGGGGCCGCGCTCGGCCGGCTGCAACTGCGTACCGCGCTGGAGGTGCTCGGGCACCGGTTGCCGCGGCTGCGGCTCGTACCCGGCCTGGAGATCTCCTACCGCAGGTCGATCGTGGGCCGCGGCCTGCCGTCCCTGCCGGTCGAGTGGTGAACGGGCGCCCGGACGGGCGCTTCGACGGGCGCTTCGACGGGCGTGTCGCGCTCGTGACCGGCGCCGGGTCCGGCATCGGCGCCGGCTGCGCCGCCCGTCTGGCCGCCGAGGGCGCCTGCGTCGGAGTGCTCGACCTCCGTGCGGCCGCCGCGCGCGCCACCGCCGCCGGCATCCGCTCCCGCGGCGGCACCGCGATGGCGCTGACCTGCGACGTGTCCGACGAGAAGCAGGTGGAGGAGGCGGTGGCGACGCTGGTGGCGTCGTTCGGGCGGGTGGACGTCCTGCACTCCAACGCCGCTGTTCTCGACGCCGACGTGTACGGCCGGGACCGCGAGCTGGACTCCCTCGACGTGGCCGTGTGGGACCGCACCATGGAGGTCAACCTGCGCGGGGCCATGCTCGCGGTCAAGCACACGGTGCCCGCGATGCCCGACGGGGGCGCCATCGTCATCACGTCCTCGGTGTCCGCCCTGGTGGGGGACACGGTGCATGCGGCGTACGGCGCCTCGAAGGCCGCCCTGATCGGCTTCACCCGCTACGTGGCCACCATGTACGGCTCGCGCGGCGTCCGGTGCAACGCGGTGGCCCCGGCCCTCGTCCTCACCCCGAACGCGCAACGCGCCCTGACGCCTGCCCAGCTGGCCGACAAGGCGGCGGAACGGCTGCTGCCGTGGGCGTGCACGGTGGAGGACGTGGCCGCCCTGGTGTCCTTCCTGTGCTCCGACGAGTCCCGCTGCCTCACCGGCCAGACCCTCGTCCTCGACTCCGGCACCCTCGCCCACCGCCCCCAGCACGCCGTCCACCAGTCCCGCCACCCCTTCTGACCCCCCGGCCGCCACCGGCTCGCGCTGCCTGGCTCGGCCCCGCCTGGATCGCCACCGGTTCGCGTCGCCGCCGCCCCACGGTTCGCGCCGCCCGGCCCTGGCGCCGCCCGGCCGCTCCGGCGTGCGCCATGGCGCTGCCCCGCCGCGCCGGCGTGCGCCGTTCCGCCTCTCCAGCGTGCGCCGTCCCACGTGCCATCCCCCGTTCGGGTCCCAGCCCGCGAAGCGGGGCGGGAGGTGGGAGGTGATCTTTGGGGGAATGTCCCCTATGGTGTGGTTTTGAGGTGAGGAGGGCGTATGGAGCCGGTGGCGGTGGGGCTGGTCGGGGCGGGGCCGTGGGCGCGGATGGCGCACGGGCCGATGCTGGCCCGGGGGCCGCACACGCGGCTGGCCGGCGTGTGGGCCCGGCGTCCCGAGCAGGCCGCCCAGCTGGGCGCCCCCGTCTTCACCAGGGTGGAGGAGCTGTTCGACCACTGCGAGGCCGTCGCGTTCTGCGTCCCGCCCGCCGTGCAGGCCGAGTACGCCGTCCTGGCCGCCCGCGCCGGCAAGGCGCTGCTGCTGGAGAAGCCCCTGGCCGACTCCCTCGACGGCGCACGGCGGCTGGCCGATGCCGTGGCCGAGGCGGGCGTGGCCTCCCAGATCGTGCTCACCCTGCGGTACGCCCCCCAGACCCGCGCGTTCCTGGCCCGCTGCGCCGAGATCGAGCCGTTCGGCGGCCACGCCGCGAACGTCTCCGGCGCCCTCCTCGGCGACCACCCCTTCGCCACCCCCTGGCGGCTCGAGCGCGGCGCGCTGCTCGACGTCGGCCCGCACGTGATCGACCTGCTGGGCGCCGCCCTGGGCCCGGTCACCGGCGTGCGCGCGCACGGTGACCCGCTCGGCTGGACCGGCCTGCTGCTCGACCACGAGGGCGGCGCCGTCAGCGAGGCGTCCCTGTGCATGGCCACCGCCGGCGACCCGCCCCCGCCCATGTTCGCCGTGTACGGCCGCACCGGCAGCGCCGTGCTGCCGCACTTCGACGACGACCCCCTGGAGACGGTCGCCGAGGAGTTCGCCAGGACCGTGCGCGCCGGCGGCGGGCACCCCCTCGACGCCGCCCACGGGCTCAGGCTGCAGGAGATCATCGCCGACGCGGAGCACCAGCTGACCCGTTAGGCCCGGCCGGCCCAGCAGGCCCCTTGACGCGGCCGGCGCTGGGGCGATTGATAGCCTTCCCTTTACTCACGCGCAGAGCGCAGCGAAGTCCGGTGCGATTCCGGCGCTGTCCCGCAACTGTCATAGCCAGGTCGCCTGCCTCCGCGCTGACGTCATCAACCCTCGTGGAAAAGGGTGATCCGTCGCTCAACGCGGGTCTCTCGGTTCCGAACAGTGTGAAAGGACTACTCGTGAGGCCCGTACGCACGGCCTTCGCGGGCGCGCTGCTGGGAACGCTCGTCCTGGCCGGTTGCGGTCAGACCGGCACCACAGCATCCCCGTCGGCAACAGCCCCCACCTCCACCTCCGCCGCCACCGGTGGCTTCCCCGTCACCATCGAGGCGGGCAACGGCCAGGTCACCATCGCCAAGAAGCCGGAGCGGATCGTCTCGCTGTCGGCCACCCACACCGAGACGCTGTTCGCCATCGGCGCGGGCCCCCAGGTCATCGCGGTGGACGCCGCGTCGAACCACCCGCCCGAGGCCCCCAAGACGGACCTGTCCGGCTTCAAGCCGAACGTCGAGGCCATCGTCGCCCAGAAGCCCGACCTGGTCATCGTCTCCGACGACCTCGACCAGGTGGTCAAGGAGCTGGGCAAGGTGAACGTGCCCGTCCTGCACCAGCCGTCCGCCACCAAGCTCGACGAGGCGTACGAGGAGATCGCCGAGCTGGGCGCCGCCACCGGCAACAAGGCCAAGGCGGACGAGGTCGTCGCCGGCATGAAGGCGGCCATGGACAAGCTGGCCGCCGAGGCGCCCAAGGCCGGCAAGCTCACCTACTACCACGAGCTCGACCAGACGCCGTACGCCGCCACGTCCCAGACGTTCATCGGCCAGATCTACGCGATGTTCGGCCTGACCAACGTCGCCGACAAGGCGCCCGAGGCGGCGGGCGGCTACCCGAAGCTGTCGGCCGAGTTCGTGGCCCAGGCCGACCCCGACCTGATCTTCCTGGCGGACGTCAAGTGCTGCCGGCAGAGCAAGGAGACCCTGGCCGAGCGGCCGGGCTGGAAGAACCTGTCCGCCATCAAGAACGACCGGGTGGTCCAGCTCGACGACGACATCGCCTCCCGCTGGGGCCCGCGCGTCGTGGAGCTCGCCGAGACGATCGGCGCCGCCGTGGCCAAGGCCGGCGCGAGCTGAGATGGTGACGCAGGCCGGCCCGGCCAGGGCGAGACCCCTGTGGGTGGCGGGCGCCCTGGGCGTGCTGGCCGTCTCCATGATCGCCGGGCTGCTCGACGGGGCGGCCGACATCTCGCCGTGGCAGGTCGTGCTGCAGGTGGTGGACTGGCTGCCGGTCACGCGGGTGGACTCCGGGCTGGCGCCGGTCGAGCAGATGCTGCTGTTCGAGCTGCGGCTGCCGCGGGTGCTCGTCGCCGCCGTGGTGGGCGGGCTGCTGGCCATGGCGGGGGCCGGCTACCAGGGCGTGTTCCGCAACCCGCTCGCCGACCCGTACCTGCTCGGCGCGGCGGCGGGCGCCGGCCTGGCGACGACCGCGGCGATCGTGCTGCTGCCGTCCGTGGCCGGGAGCATCCCGGTGGCGGCCTTCGTGGGGGCCGTGGGCGGGGTGTTCCTGGCGTACACGCTGGGCAACACGGCCGGGCGGGCCGGCGGCACGGCCACGCTGGTGCTGGCGGGGGTGGCGGTCACGTCGTTCCTGACCGCGATCCAGACGTTCATCCAGCAGTTCAACGTCGAGGAGCTGCAGCGCATCTACTCGTGGATCCTCGGCGACGTCGGCGGCGGGTGGGACCAGCTCTGGCTGGTCCTGCCGTACGCCGTCGTCTCCACCGTGGTGCTCCTGCTGCACGGGCGGATGCTGGACGTGCTGTCCGTGGGCGACGAGGAGGCCACGAGCCTGGGCGTGCGGGCGGGCCGGGTGCGCTTCACCGTGCTGCTGGCGGCCTCGCTGGCCACCGCGGCGGCCGTGGCGGTGAGCGGGCTGATCGGGTTCGTGGGCATCGTCATCCCGCATGTCGTGCGGCGGCTGGCGGGCGGGTCGTACCGGATCGTGCTGCCGCTCTCGCTGATCGGCGGCGCGGCGTTCCTGGTGCTGGCCGACCTCGTCGCCCGTACCGTGCTGGCGCCGGCCGAGCTGCCGATCGGCGTGGTGACGATGTTCGTGGGGGCGCCGTTCTTCGTCGGCGTGCTGCGCATGACCAGGCGGACGGTCACATGATCAGCGCACGCGGCCTGTCCGTACGGCTCGGGGAGCGCGAGGTCCTGACCGGCGTGGACCTGGAGGCGCGGCGCGGCGAGTGGGTGGCCGTCATCGGGCCCAACGGGGCCGGTAAGTCGACCCTGCTCAAGGCCGTCATGGGGCTGGTCGCGCACCGGGGGGAGGTCGTGCTCGGCTCCCGGCCGGCCGGCGCGCTGAAGCCGCGCGAGCGGGCCCGGCTGGTGGCGTACGCGCCGCAGACGCCCGCCCTGCCGCCCGACATGACGGTCTTCGACTACGCGCTGCTGGGGCGGACGCCGTACATCCCGTATCTGGGGCGGGAGAGCAGGCACGACCGGGCGGTGACGGAGAGCGTGCTGGACCGGCTGGACCTGACGGCGCTGGCCATGCGCCGCGTCGGGGAGCTGTCCGGCGGGGAGCGGCAGCGCGTCGTGCTCGCCAGGGCGCTCGCCCAGGAGGCCCCCGTGCTGCTGCTCGACGAGCCCACGACCGCGCTGGACCTCGGGCACCAGCAGCAGGTGCTGGAGCTGGTGGACCGGCTCCGCCGGGCCGACGGCCTGACCGTCGTCACCACCCTGCACGACCTGACCGTCGCGGGCCTGTACGCCGACGCCCTCCTGCTCCTGGCCGAGGGCCGGGCCGCCGCCGCGGGCGAGCCCGCCCAGGTGCTGACCGAGGAACTCGTGGGACGGCACTTCGACGCGCATGTGAAGATCGAGCCCGGGCCCGACGGGCGGCCCGTCGTGCACCTGGTCAGGGGAGGATCGTGAAGCTCACGTATCGGGTGGAGGAGGGGGCCCGGCTCGGGGCGCTGCTGTGGGAGTTCGGGCCGGGGTGGCGGATGATCTCCTCGGCGATGCTGGGCGGGGGGATCGGGGCCCGGCAGTGGGTGCTGAACGCCCAGGTGGTGGCGGGCTACTCGCGGATGGACCCGATCGATCACCTCGCCTCGCTCGGGCCCGCCACGGGGGACGGGGTCGGGATGATGACCGCCGCGTCCGTCGACCGGTACGTCCGGGCGGCGGACGGGGGCGTGGAGGCGTACGCGACCGTGGGGCTGCGGGTACCCACCTGGGCGGCGGCCCCTGAGGGGCACCAGGATCCGGAGCTGGCCCCGATACGGGTGGGGACGATCAACATCGTGGTGGTCGCCCCCGTCGCGATGACGGACGCGGCGCTGGTGAACACGGTGATGACGGTCACGGAGGCGAAGTCGCAGGCGCTGATGGAGACGGGGTTCGCGGGCACGGGCACGGCGTCGGACGCGGTGTGCGTGGCGGTCGCGGCCAACGGGCCGCAGGAGGTGTTCGGCGGGCCCCGGTCGGAGTGGGGCGCCCGGATGGCGCGGGCCGTCCACGCCGCGGTCCGCCGCGGGGCCGAGGCGTGGCGGCCCGGTCACTCAAAGTGAGGGAATTCGGGGAAGTAGCATGTGGGCGAGGGCGAGACTCCCGATACTGAGCAGGTGACCGCAATGGCGATCGAACCGAAGAAGCACACGGCGCCCGCTAAAGCGCTCAGTGCGCCATTCACTGTCGATGACCTGCTCAAGATCCCGGATGACGGGTTCCGTTACGAGCTCTTCAACGGGAGCCTACTAGTGAGCCCTGCCCCCACCCCCCAGCACCAGCGTGTGATCACCAGGCTGCTTCTCATCCTCCAAAGTGCCGCGCCACCCGAGCTGGAGTGCTTGACCACAGTCAACGTCAGGTTCAGCAACGAGGACTTCTACATTCCGGACCTCGTCGTCGTGCCCGAGGAAGTGTCCGAAGGCGTAGACCTGATGTACTCGCCCAGCGATCTGCTGCTCGCCGCCGAGGTGGTCAGCCCGAGCAGCAAGGCCGTTGACAGAGCGGCCAAAGTGCAGGCCTACGCGGATGCGGGCATTCCCCTCTACTGGCGCATCGAGCCGTTGGAGGGGCCGAAGGTCTATGTCTACGAACTCGACGGTCGCACCTATGCGGGACCCGTCGTCCACAAGGCGGGAAGCGTCGCCACCCTGCCGGCGCCCTTCCCCGTGACCTTCGACCCTGCCCATTTGATGGGTCTCAGACACTGATCCCGTAGTCGTCCGCCGCGCCTCGCGCCGTGACGCGCCCGGCGTCCAGGTCGGCGGCGACCGCCTCCCGGTCCCGTTCCTCCGGCGGCCCCAGCCCGCCCCCGCCCGTCGTCTCGACGATGAACGCCTCCCCGGCCGCGAACCGCACGTTGTTCACCTTGGACGCCAGCCGCTCCACCGTCCCGTCCAGCCGCCGCCGGTAGAACCCGCCCAGCCGTCCCGGCAGCCCGCCCTCCCGTCCCGGAGGGGCCAGCCGGAGCCGGTCGCCCCGGGTGGTGACGTGGCAGTCCGCCAGGAACCGGTACACCGTCCGCGAGCCCAGCCCGCCCCGGTGCCGTCCCGGCCCGCCCGAGTCCGGGATCGTCTCGATGGACTCCACGACCATCGGGCAGCGGCTCTCCACCGGCTCTACCTGCGGCACCGAGTTGCGGCCGATCCCGAAGTGCACGCCCGTCGCGTCCGGCCCGTCCAGGCCCCGGCGCGCGCCCACGCCGCCGAAATCGTACGACAGGTGGATCCAGTACGGCGCCCCGACCGCCGCGATCGAGAACGGCTGCAGGATCCCGCTGGCCGCGATGGCCCGTTCGGGCACCGCGTCCGACATGGCCTGGAAGACGGCCTCCATGGCGGCGTAGATGGGGACGTACCGGCCGCCGCACGGGTAGGGGGAGCGGGCGTTCAGCAGGGAGCCCTCGGGCAGGTGCACGTCGATGGCCCGCAGGGAGCCGTCGTTCATGGGGATGGTGGGGTCGAGGAAGCAGCGGATCGCGAAGACGGCGGCGGCCAGGGACTGCGAGGCCGAGGCGTTGACGGCCGCCGGGACCTGCGGGTCGGTGCCCGCGAAGTCGAGCTCGGCCCGGTCGCCGAGCGTGACGGCCACCCGGATGTAGTGGGATTTTTCGGGGTTTATGCCGTCGTCGTCGATCGGGTACGCCGCCTCGAACCGGCCCCCCGGCAGTTCCTCCAGGGCCGCGCGGGTCCTGGCCTCCGTGTAGTCCAGGTAGTCGTCGACGCCCTCGGCCAGGCCGCGCTCGCCGTACTCGGCGATCAGCGACTCCAGCCGGGCGGCGGCCACCGCCGTCCCGGCCACGAGCGCTCGCACGTCTCCCATGACCTTGTCCGGGGTGCGGCTGTTGGCCTTCAGGATCGCCTCTACGGCCGGGTCGAGGCCCTGGCTCGTGGCCAGGCGTACCGGGGGGAGCTGGAGACCCTCCAGGAAGATGTCCGTGGCCAGTGGCGCCATGCCGCCGGCCGAGAGGCCGCCCAGGTCGGAGACGTGGATCATGGTGGCGGTGAAGTAGGCCGGGCTCCCGCCGACGAAGACGGGGCGGTAGACGAGCAGGTCGTTGGTGTGCACGCCGCCGCGGTAGGCGTCGTTGAGCGCGTACACGTCGCCGGGGCGCATCGTGTCCGGGGGATGGTCATCGAGCAACTCGGGAAGGGCGATCTTGAGCGCCATGCTGTTCATGAGCGTGGTGGCCATGGAGTGGGCGATCAGGCGCCCCCGCGCGTCGAGCACGGCGGCCGAGGCGTCGGAGCCCTCGACGATGAACGTCGAGTACGCCGAGCGCACCACCACGATGCTGGCCTCCTCCGCCGCCACGACCAGCGCGTTCCTGAGCACCTCGGCGGTCAGCGGATCGGTCATGCCCCGCTCCTGGTGAGGTGCACGGCGCGGGTGGCGGCCAGGGCGGCGCTCCAGCCGGGCGGCACCACGATCGTGGACTCGTCGTCCTCGACGACGGCCGGCCCCCGGAGCTCCCCGCGCAGGGTGTCCCTGGTGTGGACGGGCACCTCGGTGTGGCCCCCGCACTCCGGGAAGTACGCCGTCCGCGCCCCGGGCTCCCCCCGTCGGTGCGGAGGCGGCCCTGCGGCGGGTGGCGAGTTCTCCCCGGCCGGGCCCTCCCCGGCGGGGCCCTCCCCGGCGGGGGTGGTCACGCGGACGCGGTAGCTCACGAGCTCGACCTCCCCTCGCTGGGTGATCCCGTAGACCTCCGCGTACCTGCGGAAGAAGCGGGACTCCAGCGTGCCCCGGTCGCCGGCCCAGTCCACGGTCAGATCGTGGGACTGCCCCTTGAACCGCACGTCCACGGAGCGCAGCACCCGCACGCCGGGCGACGTGAGCGAGACGCCCAGGTCGGCGGCCGCCTCCGCGGCCAGGGAGTCGAAGACGGCCGGGGGGTCCGGCTCGTCCAGGCGCGACAGGACGCGGTCCGTCGACAGCGCCCCGGCCAGCAGCCCGGCCGCCGAGGCCACCCCGCAGTACGCCGGGACCACCACCGTCCCGATCCCGAACCGCTCCGCCACCCGCGCCGCGTGCATCGGCCCGGCGCCGCCGAAGGCCACCAGGGCGAAGCCGCGCGGGTCGATCCCGCGCTGCACCGTCACCACGTGCACCGCCGAGGCCATGGAGGCGCTGACGATCTCGTGCACGGCGTACGCGGCCTCCTCCCGGGACACCCCGAGCGGTCCCGCCAGCCGGTCCAGCGCCTTGTCCGCCAGCGCGGGCGACAGCGGGATCGACGCCGAGGACAGGTAGCCGAGCACGAGGTTCGCGTCCGTGACGGTCGGCTCGGAGCCGCCCAGGCCGTAGCACGCGGGCCCGGGGGAGGAGCCGGCCGAGTGCGGGCCGACGCGGAGCGCGCCCGCCGGGTCCAGCCAGGCCACGCTGCCCCCGCCCGCGCCCACCTCCGCCAGGTCGATGGCCGGGGTCTTGATCGGCACGCCGGTGCCCGCCCGCCGCCCGCCGAAGCTGCCCTTGCCCCCGACGTGGAACTCGTGCGTGATCTCGGGCCGGCCGCCGCGCACCACGCATGTCTTGGCCGTGGTCCCGCCCATGTCGAACGAGATCGCCTCCGCGAACCCGGCCCCGGCCGCCGCCAGCACCCCCGCGGCCGGGCCCGACTCGATCGTGGCCACCGCCCGCCGGGCGGCCAGCTCGGCGGAGATGACCCCGCCGCTGGACTCCATGACGTGGATGGGCGCGCGGATCCCGAGCTCGGCCAGCCGCTCCCGCAGCCGCGTGAGGTAGGAGGCCATCAAGGGGCCGACGTAGGCGGAGATGATCGTGGTGGTGGCGCGCTCGTACTCGCGGATCTCCGGCCAGATCTCCGACGAGACCACCACGTTGGGGATCGACGCGCGCAGGATCGCCGCCGCCTGCCGTTCGTGGGCGGGATTGGCGTAGGAGTGGAGGAGGCAGACCGCCGCCGACTCGATGCCGCGGGCGGCGATCTCGGCGGCGGCGCGGCGTACCGAATCGGGGTCCAGCGGGGTCAGCACGTCCCCGCGGGCCGAGATCCGCTCCACCACCTCGAAGCAGTCACCCGGGGCGACCGGGGGAGGGGGCGGGGTGAAGCGGAGGTCGTAGCGGTCCTCCTCGACGCGGGCGTAGCGGCCCAGGGGGAGGACGGCACGAAAGCCCTGTGTCGTGACATAGGCGACACGTACGCCCTTGCGTTCGAGCACCGCGTTGGTGGCCAGCGTCGTGGCGTGCACCACCCGCGTGACCTGCGACGGGTCGCGGTCGCCGAGCGCGCGCGTAACGCCGGTGACGATCCCCGCGATGGGGTCGTAGTGGGTGCTCAGACATTTGGCTACGGACAGCGCGCCCGACGTGCCTCGAACGACCACGTCGGTGAAGGTACCGCCGACATCGACGCCGATCGTGTAACCCATTCAGGTACGTTATGTCCCCGAGCAAGCGCTTGTCTACGAAGTGGTCTATTGACTTACGGCAGGTGATTGGGACCCTGGTCCTAGTCCTGCGTTTGGAGCGGAGATGGCGCGCCTCATAGCTCTTGCCGGTGGCGTCGCGGTGGCACTGGCGCTCACCGCGATGCCGGTCGCGGCGCACGAGCACCCGAGCGGGATCACCGACCTGGTGAGCCCGGCCCTGGTGCGCGTGGAAGCCGTGTCCCACGTGGAGATCACCCTGCTCGACCACGTCGGCGAGCTCCAGCATGTGGAGCGGTCCTACGACCTCCCGTTCGGCCAGGGCACCGGGACCGTCGTCAGCCCCGACGGCACGATCGTCGCGCTCAGGCGCCTGGCGGTGAACCCCGACGACGTGGCCGTCTACGCGGCCAACAAGATCTTCGCCGAGCACCACGACGTGAAGATCCCGGCCGACTACGAGAAGCACAAGCTCTCCGACGACCTGCTCAACCGCCACCTGCAGGCGTGCTACCCGCCCAAGTCGGCCACCGCCACCTGCATCATCGAGGTCACCACCGAGATCACGGCCTTCCCCAACGTGTCGCCGGCCAGCGCGGAGGGCTTCAAGGTCAAGTGCATCAAGGCCGGCCCCGACCCCGACAGCCCGGCGGTGCTGGTGCCGGTGACCCCCGTCGCGGGCGGCGTCGGCATGCCGACCGCGCCGCTCGCCGACAAGGTGCCCGACCAGGAGGGCGCGCCCACCAACGTGGCGGGCTTCCTGGGCCGGCCGGGCCCGACCGTCGCGCACACGGTCGCGATCGCCCACCTGGCCAAGGGCGGCGCCGCGGGCGAGAGCGGCAGGCCGTTCTCCGACCCCGAGAAGAAGGTGGACGAGCCGGTCAAGCTGGGCGGCCTGGCGGACAAGGGCCTGGTCGGCGCGCCGGTGATCGGCGACAAGGACGGCCACGTGATCGGCCTGCTGGTCGGAGGCGGCAAGGACGGCAAGATGATCGGGGTCAGGGAGATCACCGGCATCCTGGCCGCCGCCAAGGTGGTGCCGCGCAGGGGCGCGATCGACACGGCGTTCGAGGCCGCGCTGACCCGCTATCACACCAAGTACTACACCGAGGCGGCGCCCGGCTTCCAGCGCGTGCTGGAGCTCTACCCGGGCAACGTGGTGGCCGCCGCGCTGCTGAAGACCTCGCTGGCCAAGCGGGGCGGCCCGGAGGACCAGGGCACCAGGAAGGCGGCGAGCGAGCCGGCGGGGTCCACGCCGCTGTGGCCGCTCATCCTGGCGGCCGGGATACTTTTCGTAGCCGCCGCGGGTGGAGCGTATTTGTTGTGGCGTCGCCGCACTCCTGAGAAACCGACAGAACTGCCGCAACCGCTGGCGGCGGGTCCATCGTTCGACGACGGGGCCAACCAGACCGTCGCGGTACGCCGGTCCCAGCCGTTCCAAGTGGTCCCGCAGCAGCAGCAGGTGATGACCGCGCCTGACCCGGGAGTCAAATACTGCACCTCGTGCGGGATGAGGCTCGGGCCGGCGCACCGCTTCTGCGGCTACTGCGGCCACCCCATCGAGACGTGATGCCATTGAACGAAAGATCGCTCATCGGCCAGGAGGTGGCCGGGTACTACATCGAGGACATCGTCGGCAAGGGCGGCATGGCCGTCGTCTACCTGGCACTCGACCCGAGGTTGAGCCGCCGGGTGGCGCTGAAGATCCTCAACCCGGTGCTCAGCGTCGACGACCGGTTCAGGCAGCGGTTCATCCTGGAGTCCAGGACGGTCGCCAGCATCGAGCACCCCAACATCATCCCGATCTACGAGGCGAACGCCGACGCCGACGGCGTCCTGTACATCGCCATGCGCTACGTCGACGGCCTCGACCTGCGCCGGCTCATCTACGACCGCGGCCCGCTGCCGCTCGGCCAGGCGAACCAGATCTTCGCCCAGGTGGCCGCCGCGCTCGACGCCGCCCACGCGCACGACCTGATCCACCGCGACGTCAAGCCGGCCAACATCCTGCTGGCCGGGGACCACGTCTACCTGACCGACTTCGGCATCACCAAGCACCGCTCGTCCATCTCGGGGCTGACGCAGACCGACCAGTTCATCGGCACGCCCCGGTACATGTCGCCCGAGCAGATCAACAAGGAGCACATCGACGGCCGCTGCGACCAGTACGCGCTGGCCTGCGTCGTCTACGAGGCGCTGTCGGCGCGGCTGCCGTTCCAGCGCGAGAACGACATCGCGCTGCTCTGGGCCCACCTGGCCGAGCAGCCCACGCCGCTGTCGCAGCTGCGGCCCGAGCTGCCGGCCGAGATCGACGCCGTGATGATGCGGGCGCTGGCCAAGTCGCCCGACCAGCGCTACGCGACGTGCACCGAGTTCGTGACCGCGCTGCGCGACGCGATCAGCGCCCCGCAGCACGACCCGTACGCCGGGCCGGGCTCGGGCCCGCACCTGGTGCCCCGTCCGAGCCAGAGCCCGCACTCCGGGCCCTACCCCGTCCAGCGTTCGGGCCCCCGTGCCGTGCCCTCCTCCGGCCCGGGCTCCGGGCCGCACTCCCTGCCGGGGCCGGGCTCCGGTCCCCACTCCCTGCCCCAGCCGCCCCCGCAGGTCGCCTCCCCGTTCGGGCGGCCTCCGGCCACCGCCGGGGTGTCCGGGCAGCCGACGCGGGCGTCCGTGGGCAAGGGGCGGCCGGGCCGGGTCCCGATCGTGGCCGCCACGCTGGTGGCCGCCGTCGCGGCGCTCGCGCTGGTCGCGTTCGTCATCATGAACAACCGCGGCGAGACCTGGACCGACTACAAGACCAGCGCCGCCGCGCCGCTCACGTTCGAGTATCCGGGCGACTGGACGGTACGCACCCACCAGGACCTCTTCGCGGTGGCCTCGCCGCACGCCGCCGAGTTCGAGGAGCTGTTCGTGGCCGGCCCGGGCGCCGACTGGTCGAAGATCAAGGAGATCACCGACGGCGACCCCGACAGCGTCGCCGGCGTGTACGTCCAGGTCTCCGACACCCTCGACGCCAGCGGCACCTCCGAGCTGATGAAGCCCAAGATGGAGGCCCTGCTGCCCGGCCAGGTGGATCTCGGCAAACCCGTGCAGGACCAGGCGGGCAACAGCCCCGCCACCCGCTTCGACGGCACCCTGCACGACCCCGCCAGCGGCACCCGGCTCGCCTTCGTGAGCTACGTCATCGACCGCGAGCCCAAGACCATGCTGATCATGTACTTCTGCGCCAAGGCCACCTGCGACGACGCCACCCAGGCGAGGATCAGGCAGAGCGTCCACCTGTCCTGACTTGGAACTCACTTGTGTCCGGCTTGGCCACGGTGGATGGGCGGTGTTCAAGGCGGCCACCCGGCGTCTACCCTCCGGCGTGTGGGCATTCGTATAGTCATCGCGGACGATCAGGCGATGGTCAGGGCCGGGCTGCGCATGGTCGTGGAGAGCGACCCGGGCATGGAGGTCGTCGGCGAGGCGGCCGACGGGCGTGAGGCCGTCGCCGTGGCCCGGCGCACGCGGCCGGACATCGTCCTCATGGACATCTCGATGCCCCGGCTCGACGGGCTGGCGGCGGCCAAGGAGCTGCTCGACAGCCCGTCGCCGCCCAAGGTCATCACGCTGACCACGTTCGACACCGACGAGAACCTCTACGCCGCCCTGCGCGCCGGCACCAGCGGGTTCCTGCTGAAGGTGTCGCCGCCGGAGCAGCTCATCGAGGCCATCAGGGTCGTGCACGCCGGCGACGCGCTGCTCGACCCGGCCGTGACGAGCCGGGTCATCGCCACCTTCGCCGGGCGGGCCGAGCCGCGGCCGGCGCCCGCGCTGGCCGAGCTGACGCCGCGCGAGCTGGAGGTGCTGCGGCTGCTGGCGCGCGGCCTGACCAACGCGGAGATCGCCAGGGATCTGTACGTGGGCGAGGCCACGGTCAAGACGCACGTGGCCCGGGTGCTGATGAAGCTGTCGCTGCGCGACCGGGCGCAGGCGGTGGTGTTCGCGTACGAGAGCGGGGTCGTGCGGCCCGGCGCCTGACCGTCTCGCCATTCGGGAGGGATTGGCGAGGCATGCCTGACCTGTGTGTATATTTTTCGGCATAAGGCGGTAGATACAGGAGATATTTCATGCGATCGTTTCCCCGAGTGCTGTTCGACGAGGCCCACAGCGAGTCGTGGACCGTCCGGCGTGAGGTGGCCGAGGCCATCAACCCCGCCCACCCCGACGACAACAGCTACGCCCGCGCGGCCGGGCTGCTGCGGCACCTGGGGCACACGGTCACCGCCCACACGGCCGGCGCGCTCGACGCCGCCGTCCTGGCGGAGCGGGACGTGCTGGTGATCGCGCACCCGTCGGGGGAGCGCTGGGAGCGGACCACCGGGCAGGGCAGCCCCGTCTTCGCCGCTGCCGAGCTGGACGCCATCGAGTCCTTCGTGGCCTCCGGCGGCGGGCTGGTGGTGCTGGCCGAGGAGGAGCAGGACAAGTACGGCAACAACCTCGACGAGCTGCTCGCCCGGTTCGGGGTGCGCGTCGTGCACGGCACCGTACGCGACCCGAAGCACGCCCACCGGGGCGTGGCCACCTGGGTGCTGGGGGAACGTGCCACGAACTCCGGGCTGCTGGCCGGGGTCAGGACGGCCTGCTTCTACCGCGCCGGCACCCTGGCCGCCGAGGGGGCTGCCGAGGAGGCGAGCGTGCTGTTCAGCACCTCCGCGGCGGCCGACCCGGCGGGCGCGCCGCTGGCCCTGGCGGTCCGGCACGGGCGCGGGCGCGTGGTGGTGTTCGCCGACTCCGACCTGTTCGGCGACGACTCCATCGAGGACCACGACCACCGCCGGCTCTGGGAGAACGTGATCACCTGGGCCGCCCGCGTCCCCGGCGACGAGCGGGCCGGTGCGGCCCGCGACGAGGCGAAGGCGAGGCTGTTCGCCCGGCTCAAGGCGGCCGTGGAGGAGCTCAGGCCGCTCCAGGTCAAGGACGGCTCGGTGCCGGAGGGCAAGGAGCGGGGCAAGGAGCTGGTGGCGGAGATCGGGGCCCGTGTGGCCGAGATCGCGCCGTACTTCCCGCATGACGCCGCCTACCTCCAGGCCGTCCGCGACGACCTCGCCACGTGGGCCGATCAGGACCTCGGCGTGCCTGACTTCCTCGGCTCGCTCGACCGCTTCCACCCCGACACCCAGCGCCAGGACGGCCTGGAGCACGTCGTGGTCTTCCCCATGTACACGCAGAACGGCAACCCGAACCGCAACCTCGAAGCGGTCTGGATCCGGACGATCTGGCCGGACTGGCTGGCGGAGCTGGAGGCGGGCGGCTACGACAACCCGATGTTCGTGCCGATCGCGTTCGAGGACTTCACCTCCGGCTACGACACGCACTCTGCCGTGCTGTTCCCCGAGACGGTCGCCGTCCGGCAGGCGCCCGCCCGGTTCACCTGGGGCGGGATCTTCGCCGACCGCGAGGCCGCCCGGTTCAGGCGGGTCTCCAGGGCCGCCACCGAGACGCTCAAGCTGGACCTGCCGCCCGACGCCGACCGGCTGCTGGAGTCGCAGCAGCTCGCGCAGGACACGTTCGTGCTGTGGGACCTGGTGCACGACCGCACGCACAGCCACGGCGACCTGCCGTTCGACCCGTTCATGATCAAGCAGCGGATGCCGTACTGGCTGTACTCGCTGGAGGAGCTGCGCTGCGACCTGACCGCGTTCGGTGAGGCCGTGAAGCTGGCGGAGCGGGGGGTGCCGCACGCCCGTTACGTCCAGCACGCGATCCTGTTCGACCGGCTGTTCAGATTCCCGATCACCGGGGAGCGGGTGCGGAACTACGACGGGCTCGGCGGGCAGTTGCTGTTCGCCTATCTGCACCGCAACGACATCGTGCGGTGGACGGACAACCGGCTCGCGATCGACTGGGAGCGGGTGGCCGACGGGGTGGCGGACCTCCGGGGGGAGGTCGAGAAGCTGTACCGCGACAGCATCGACCGGTCCAAGCTGGCGCACTGGCTGGCGGCGTACGAGCTGGTGAGCGCGTACGTGGCGCCGCATCCGGCCTCGACCTGGGCCAAGGGGATCCAGGCGCTGCCGGAGGAGCAGAAGGCCAAGGTGGACGCGGTGCTGCCGGACGAGTTCCCCCTGAGCATGTTCTACGAGGCGCTGCGCCGTAAGCTGGCCGATGTGGTCGAATCGACTAAGGGACTCCGAGCATGATCATTGTGGTTACCGGGGCCGGAGGGCCCACGGGTGAGGCTGTTTCCGGATATTTCCGGAAAAATGGTCACACCGTGATCGGGGTCGGCAAGCAGCACGTGGACCTGCTCGACCGCGCCGCCGTACAGGCTCTCGCCGACAGCGTCGAGGGCGAGCACGGCCGCGTGGACGGCGTGGTGCACCTGGTCGGCGGCTGGCGCGGGTCCTCCTCGTTCGCCGAGACCAGCCTCGACGACTGGGACCTCCTGCACGACCTGCTGATCCGCACCCTCCAGAACGTGTCGCTGGCCTTCGAGCCGCTGCTGCGCCGCAGCGACGACGGCCGCTTCGTGATCGTCTCGGCCAAGGCGGCCGAGCGCCCGAGCGCCGGGGGCGCCGTCTACGCGGCGGCCAAGGCGGCGGCGGAGGCGTGGACGCTCGCGCTGGCCGACTCGCTGAGGGGCACCCACAGCGCGGCGGCCATCCTCGTCGTCAAGGCCCTGGTGAACGACGCCATGCGGGCCGCCAGCCCCGACGCGAAGTTCTCCGGCTTCACCGACGTCAACGACCTGGCGGCGGCCATCGGCGGCCTCTACGACCGCCCGGCCGCAGAGATCAACGGCACCAGATTGGACCTCACTTCTTGATCCCCCGGCACGACCCCCGGCTCAAGTCCTTCGCCAGCGACAACTACGCCGGGGTACACCCCGAGATCCTCGAGGCCATCGCCTCGGCCAACGGCGGACACCAGATCTCCTACGGCGACGACGTCTACACCGACGCCCTGCAGGACGTCTTCAAGCGGCACTTCGGCGAGCGCGCCCAGGCGTGGCCGGTGTTCAACGGCACCGCCGCCAACGTCGTCTCCCTGCGCGCCATGACCGCGCAGTGGGAGGCGGTCATCTGCGCGGAGAGCGCCCACATCAACACCGACGAGGGCGGTGCGCCCGAGGTGGCCGGCGGCATCAAGCTGCTGACCGTGCCCACCCCCGACGGCAAGCTCACCCCCGAGCTGATCGACCGGCAGGCGTGGGGCTTCGGCGACGTGCACCGGGCACAGCCGAAGGTGGTGTCGATCTCGAACACCACCGAGTGGGGCACCCTCTACACCCCCGCCGAGATCGCCGCGATCTGCGCGCACGCCCACGACCTGGGCCTGCTCGTCCACCTCGACGGCTCCCGCCTGACCAACGCCGCCGCCGCGCTGGACGTGCCGATGCGCGCGCTGACCACCGACGCGGGCGTGGACGTGCTCTCCTTCGGCGGCACGAAGATCGGCCTGCTGTACGGCGAGGCCGTCGTCGTGCTCAACCCGGAGGCGGCCACCGGCGTCGACTACCTGCGCAAGACGTTCATGCAGCTGTCGTCGAAGATGCGGTTCGTGTCGGTGCAGTTCGAGGCGCTGCTGTCGGGCGACCTGTGGCTGCGCAACGCCCGGCGGGCCAACACCATGGGACAGCGGCTGGCCGAGGCGGTCGGCGGCATCCCCGGGGTCGAGCTGGCCCGGACGGTCGAGGCCAACGCCGTGTTCGCCGTCCTGCCGAAGGACGTCGCCGAGCGGCTGCGCAAGCGGTTCAGGTTCTACACCTGGAACGAGGCCACCGGGGAGGTGCGGTGGATGTGCGCGTTCGACACGACCGAGGAGGACGTCGACGCCTTCGCCGCCGCCCTGGCCGAGGAGATGGCCGCCGCGGGCCACTGACGCCTCACCGGGCCGTCAGGGGGCGCGCAGGGCGAGGCGGGCGGCCTGCCAGCCGCCCATCCCGTGCGCCCCCGGCCCGGGCGGCGTCGAGGACGAGCAGAGGAACACCCCCGGCAGCGGCGTGCGCCACGGGGCCGGCGACCAGACCGGGCGGCGCAGGAACTGCCCCAGGCTCGCCAGCCCGCCCCCGATGTCGCCGCCCACCAGGTTGGGGTTGGCCGCCTCCAGCCCGGCCGGGCCCACCGCGTGCCGGGCCAGCACGCGGTCGCGGAAGCCCGGCGCGTACCGTTCGATCTGGGCCTCGATGGCGTCCGTCATGTCCACGGGCGAGCCGTTGGGGACGTGGCAGTAGGCCCACAGCGTGTGCCCGCCGCGCGACGGGTCGGCCGCGTACGGCTGGACGAGCAGCACGTACGGGCGGGGCGAGTGCCGCCCGGCGGCCGTCTCAGCCTCGCTGAGCGCGATCTCCTCCAGCGTCCCGCCCAGGTGCACCGTGCCCGCCCCGGCCACCGCCGGATCCTGCCACGGCACCGGCCCGTCCAGCGCCCAGTCCATCTTGAACACCCCGGGCCCGTAGCGGTAGCGCTCCAGCCGGTGCCGGTAGCCGGCCGGCAGGTCGGCCATCGCGAGCAACTGCCGGGGCGTCACGTCGAGCACCACGACCGGCGCCGCCAGCTCCGCCAGCCGGCGCACCCGGTGCCCGGTCACCGCCTCCCCGCCCAGCGAGCGCAGCTCGGCCACCAGCGCGTCGGCCAGCACCTGCGACCCGCCCCGCACCACCGGCCAGCCCACGAGGTGGGCCAGGGCCGCCAGCGTCAGCCCGTAGCCGGCGGTGATGGGGGAGCGCAGGTCGAGCATCGAGTGCGCGGCCATGCCCGCGATCAGCGCGCGCCCCTCGACGGTCCGGAACGCCCGCCGGGCGAACGTCGTGGCCGGCAGCGCCGCCGCCAGCCCGAACCTGGCCGCCCGCGCGAACGTCAGGGGCGCCATCGGCCACGGCCCCAGCGGCTTGAGCAGCAGCTCCATCAGCGGGAACCCGGCCTGGGCCGCCGCCCCCGCGGTCGCCAGCCACGCGCGCCCGTCACGCCCGAGCCCCTCGGCGGTGCGCCGCGCGTCGCGGTGTACCAGCACGGCGGGACGGCCGTCGAGCGGATGGGCCGCCGCCACGGGCGGGTGGGCGAACTCGACCCCCTTGAGCCCCTGCTCGCGCAGCTCGCGGAAGGCCGGGGAGGCCAGCGTCATCGCCATCACGGTCGCGCCCAGGTCGTGGATCCGGCCCGGCAACGTCAGCTCGCCGGACCGCAGCCCGCCCCCGAATGTCTCGGCCGCCTCCAGCAGCAGCACCCGGCGCCCCGCACGGGCCAGCGTGACGGCGGCGACCAGCCCGTTGGGCCCCGACCCCACGACGACCGCGTCGGCGCTCATCGGCCTATGAGGTCTTGAGGATCGAGGGAAGAGGCTGCGCCCCCCGCTGGGCGAGCAACTGCGTCATGAGCTTGATCTCCCCGCTCTGCCCGTCGACGATCTTCTGGGCCATGCTGACGACCTCGCTGCGGGTGGACAGCTGGAGCAGCCCCTCGGCCATCTGCACGCCGCCCTCGTGGTGGCGGATCATGAGCTGCAGGAACAGCACCTCGGCCTGCGTGCCCTGAGCCTCCTTGAGGCTGGTCAGCTCCTGCGGCGTGGCCATGCCCGGCATCGCGCCCGACGCGGTCGTGGCGGCCGGCGCGGTCGTGGCGGCGCCGTGCCCGTGGCCGGCCATCCAGGCCATCGGCCGCTGGTCGGTCGCCTGGCTGAGCCCCCACTGCTGCAACCAGCCCTGGAACATGCCGCGCTGGTTGGCCTGGGTGTTGATGATGTCGAAGGCCAGGCTCCTGATCTCCCTGGCGGGGCCCTTGTCCCTGATCGTGAAGGCCATGTCCACGGCCTGCGCGTGATGGGTGGCCATGTCGCGGGCGAACCCGGCCTCGGCTGAGGTGTCGGACGGCGTGCCGTCGCGGCCGAACAACACGAACGCGGCCACGGCGAGCACCAGCACGCCGCAGATGACCAGAACGGGTTTTCTCACGGGCTTTTCCATGGCCAGTCCAGCGTACCCACCTGCGGGCGGGCTCGTGATCGGACGCTTATGGGGCGCTTATTCTCCACATACGGCCGGAGGGCATAGGGTGACCCGGAGTTGGTACGCCGATGGAGGAACGATGACGAAGGAGAAGGCGCAGGCGCGGCGCGAGCATCTGCAGAAGATGCGGGCCGAGCAGCAGCGCAAACAACGCCGCGCCGCGCTGCTCATGTGGGGCACGGGCGGGCTCATCATCGTGGTGCTCGTCGGCGTGGTCGGCTTCTACCTGATCAATCAGGCGCAGCAGACCTCGCTCGACGCCGTGAAGAGCGTCAAGTACGAAGCCGGCCAGCACGTCTGGAACACGGTGGCGTACAAGGAGACGCCCCCGGTCGGCGGCGAGCACAACAACTACTGGCAGCAGTGCGCGATCTACGACAAGCCGATCCACAGCGAGCACGCCGTGCACTCGCTGGAGCACGGCGCGGTCTGGATCACCTATCGGCCCGACCTGGCCAAGGCGCAGGTCGACAAGCTGAAGGAGGTCGCGGGCTCGACGGGGCAGCAGGACTACATGCTGATGAGTCCCTTCCCCAACCTGCCGTCGCCGATCGTGGTCTCCTCCTGGGGCCACCAGCTGCAGCTGACCGACGCGGCCGACCCGAAGCTCGGGGCGTTCATCAAGCGCTACCAGAACGGCGCCGACACGCCCGAGCCGGGCGCCACCTGCGGCGGTGCCGACGCGATCACCACCACGGCCGACCAGGCGCCGCTCCCGCCGGAGCCGACGGGCCAGCAGCAGGCGCCGACGGAGACGATCGCGCCGTCGCCCACCCAGTCCCAGCAGTAGGAGCGCCCCCCGCAGGGCCCCGCCCCCGCAGGGCCCTGCGACCGTGCTCCTGTCAGGCCTCGCCGGTGAGCAGGCCGTGCCGGGCCCGGGCGTACTCCTCGAAGGAGATGCGCCCGTCGCCGTCGGCGTCCGCCCTGGCGAAGACCGCCTTGAGGTCGGTGCCCGGGCGGTTCCACAGGGAGCCGAACTCCTCGGCGTCGATCCAGCCGTCGCCGTCGCGGTCGGCCACGGTGAACGTGGCCCGCGAGATCGGCGCCAGCACCGCTTCGAGCGCGCCGGTGCGCACCAGCGTCTCGAAGGAGCGCACGTACTCCTGCCTGCTGATCCGCCCGTCGCGGTCGGTGTCGAGGGCGCGGGCGTGGGTGTCCCAGGCGTTCAGGAAGGCGTCGACGACGGCCCCGCCCTCGGGGGTGTCGGCGCGCACGCCGGTCTGCTCCAGCCGCCGCTGGGCCAGGGCCAGGTAGTCGTACCTGGTCAGGAAGCCGTCGCCGTCGGCGTCCAGGTCGTTGAAGTTGCGCTCGGCGCTCTCGCGGAAGTTGGGCTGGGACATCACCACTCCGATCGTCACGGTAAGTAGCTGATCGCAACTTAGCGTAACTGTTCGGGACGGTGATGGACAGCAGGCTCACGAAACCGGGTCAGCCGAGCAGGCCCTCCGGAGCGGTCCACTCCAGCCCGTGCGCCTGGGCCACCGGCCGGCTGGTCAGGTGGCCCTCGTGGGTGTTCAGGCCGAGCGCCAGCGCCGGGTCCTCCCGCATGGCGCGCCGCCAGCCCAGGTCGGCGATGGCCAGCGCGTACGGCAGCGTGACGTTCGTCAGGGCGAACGTCGAGGTGTGCGGCACGGCGCCGGGCATGTTGGCCACGCAGTAGAAGATCGAGTCGTGCACCCGGTAGGTGGGCTCCTCGTGCGTGGTCGGGTGGGAGTCCTCGAAGCAGCCGCCCTGGTCGATGGAGATGTCCACCAGCACCGAGCCCGGCTTCATCCGGCTGACCAGGTCGTTGCTCACCAGCTCGGGAGCCTTGGCGCCGGGCACCAGGACCGCGCCGATGACCAGGTCCGCCTCGACCACCGCGCGCTCGATCTCCAGCGTGTTCGAGGCGACCGTCTGGCAGTGGCCCTGGTAGATCATGTCGGCCTGGCGCAGCTTGTCGATGTTCTTGTCGAGCAGCACCACCTCGGCCTGCATGCCCAGGGCGATGGCGGCGGCGTTCATGCCCGACACCCCGGCTCCGATCACCACGACATGTGCCGCCCGTACCCCGGACACGCCGCCCATCAGCACGCCCCTGCCGCCCGCCGAGCGCATCAGGTGGTAGGCGCCCACCTGCGGCGCCAGCCGGCCCGCCACCTCCGACATGGGCGCGAGCAGCGGCAGCGCGCCGCCCGGGGTCTGGACGGTCTCGTAGGCGACCGCGGTGCAGCCCGACGCCAGCAGCGCCCGCGTGCAGGCGGGCGAGGCGGCCAGGTGCAGGTAGGTGAACAGCACCTGCCCCTTGCGCGGCCGGTGATATTCCTCCGCCACCGGCTCCTTGACCTTCATCACCAGGTCCGCCACGCCCCAGACCTCGTCGGCCTCGGGGACCAGCACGGCGCCCGCGGCCGCGAAGTCGTCGTCGGGAATCGAGGAGCCTGCGCCGGCATCGCGCTCGACGAAGACCCGATGGCCGTGGCGCACCAGCTCGTGCACCCCCGCCGGGGTCAGCGCCACTCGATATTCGCTGTTCTTGACCTCTCGGGGTACACCGACCTTCATGGTCAACTCTTCTCGGCTATCTGCGATCCTGCCTCCATTCTTCCTCTCGTCTCACGGTTGAGTGTGGATTGCCGCGCTGATTACCCCGGTGCGGCTTCTCCTCGATAGGCTCACCGGCAGTCCGAACGTCAGGATGGGATCGTCATCGATGGACAAGCCGGAAGAGCCGCCACCCGCGGACCCCGGGGAGCCGAAGGCCAGCAGACTCACCACCATCGTGTTGCTCGTCTCGCTCGTCCTCGTCGTGCTCGTCGCAGGCGTGCTCGGCACGGTCGCCGTCCTCATGACCAGGAGCCCGGACACGCCGCTGTTAGGCGGCACACCCCCGCAGCGCCTGGCCGTCCCGATCCACTTCGCCCCGGTCAGGGAGACCAAGCAGGCACCCTGCCCCGGTGACCAGGCCGTGCTCGACGAGCAGCAGACCACCTGCTACCTGCTGGAAGACGGCGTCACGGTCGCCTCCGTGCAGGAGGTCGAGCCGCTGCGCGAGAACGACGGGCAATATTCCGTGCGCATCGCGATCGCCCCGGCGTTCAAGCAGCGGCTGGTCGACCTCATCGACGAGCTGGTGCCCGACCAGCGTGCGGTCGCCATCGTGCTGGCCCCCGAGCAGGCCGACCAGCCCAAGGTCGTGCTGGCCGCACCCATCGTCACCCAGCCGATGGACGGCGACAGCATGAGCATCGCCGGCTTCACCAAGGAGGACGCCGACGCGCTGGTGGCCCGCCTGGTGGGCAGCACCACGGGAGGCACGACACCCCCGACCGGAGCACAGACGGGAGCCCCGACCGGCACCCAGACTGGAGGCCCGACCGGCACTCAGACCGGCCCGGCCACACCCCCCGCCGGCCAGCCGACCACGGGCCAGACCAACCCGCAGCCGGTCAACCCCGGCACGACGGGCGGCACCACCGGCAGCACGGGCGGCGCCCAGCGCCCCGTCGACAAGCGCTACGCGAGCTGCAAGGAGGCCGTGGCCGCCGGCGACGGGCCCTACTCCAAGGGCACCCACGAGGAATACACCTGGTACGTCGACGTCGACGGCAACGGCGTGGCCTGCAACAGCGGCGACCTGCGCTAGCCGAACAGCTCCTCCAGCCAGTCGATGGCGAAGTACGCCAGGAAGATCAGCGAGACGATCCAGAGCAGCCAGGGGATCTCCGAGAACCGCCCCCTGACCGCCTTGACCAGCGTGTAGACGATCACGCCGGCGCCCACCCCGTTCGTGATCGAGTACGTGAACGGCATCAGCGCGATCGTCAGGAACGCCGGGACGGCCAGCTCCAGGTCGTCCCACGGCACGTTCTTGCACTGCATCATCATCAGCGCCCCGACCAGCACCAGCGCGGGCGCCGCGGCGGCGGCCGGCACCACGGCGGCCAGCGGCGTGAACAGCAGCGTCAGCCCCAGCAGCGCCCCGGTCACCACGCTGGCCAGCCCGGTACGCGCGCCCTCACCGACACCCGCGGCCGACTCCACGAACACGGTGTTGGCCGAGGAGCTCACCGAGCCGCCCACCACCCCGGCCACGCCGTCCACGGTCAGGACCCGGCCCAGCCGGGGCACCCGGCCCTGCTGGTCCACCAGCCCGGCCTCGTCGCTCACACCGATGATCGTGCCCATCGCGTCGAAGAACCCCGACAGCACCAGCGTGAACAGCACCACGGTCGCCGTCAGCGCCCCCGCCCTGGCGAACCCGCCGAACAGGTCGAACTCGCCCACCAGCCCGAAGTGCGGCGCGGAGACCAGCGACTCGGGCACGCGCGGCGTGACCACTCCCCAGCTGCCGGGAGCGACCGTGGCCAGCGAGTTCACCAGGATGGCCAGGACCGCGGTCGCGGCGATGCTGATGAGGATGGCGGCCGGGATCCTGCGCACGTACAGGAGGATCATCAGGAGCAGGCCGAAGCAGAACACCGCGACCGGCCAGCCCGTGAGGTGCCCGGTGGCGCCGAGCTGCACCGGCGTGCCGGAGCCGGCCGCGACGAAGCCGGCGTCCACCAGCCCGATCAGCGCGATGAACAGGCCGATCCCCACGCTGATCGCGTGTTTGAGCGCCAGCGGGATCGCGTTCATGATCAGCGTGCGCAGGCCGGTCACGGCCAGCACGATGATCACCAGACCTTCGAGCACCACCAGGCCCATCGCCTGGGCCCACGTCATGTGCGGGGCGGCCTGGTAGGCGACCACCGCGTTCAGGCCGAGCCCGGCGGCCAGCCCGAAGGGGGCGTTGCCGACGACGGCCATCAGCAGCGTCGAGATCGCGGCGGCCAGCGCGGTGGAGGTGGTCAGCTCGGCGATCGAGAGCCGGGCGCCGGTGACGTCCTTGGCGCCGGCCAGGATGATCGGGTTGAGCAGGATGATGTAGGCCATCGCCACGAACGTGGTCAGCCCGCCACGCACCTCGCGGCCGACGGTGCTCCCCCGCCCGGTCAGCTCGAAGAATCTGTCGAGCACCGGCAATCCCCCCTCTTGATCAGGGGGAGTGCCGGGTGCCTACCCCGTCGGCGAGGAGGTCAAGCCTTCTCGTGGCGGCCGTGGCCCACCAGGGCGACGAACTCGTCCAGCTTGACGGTGCCGTCGCCGTCGCTGTCGGCGGCCTCGATGAACGCCTCGATCTCGCTCTCCGACGCGCCCTGCCCGCCCAGCGCGTCGTTGGCCTGCCTGATCTCGTCGGCCGTCAGCAGGCCGTCGCCGTCCGTGTCGAAGCGCCTGAACTCCGCCTCAGCCGCCTCACGCGCGGTTGCCATGAATGCCCCCTAGTCGAGCCTGTCGAACAAGGCGATATCTTCCGGCCTAATCGGAACGCGAGTCAACCGAAGCCCGGTAGCCGCTCTGACGGCGGCGGCGATGGCGGGGGTGGAGGAGAGCGTCGGCGGCTCGCCGGCGCCGCGCAGCCCGTACGGGGCCGCCGGGTCCGGATTTTCCAGGATCTTCAGCGTCATGGGCGGCATATCCAGGATGGTGGGGATGAGGTAGTCCGTGAACGACGGGTTCAGCACCTGGCCGTCGCGGACCTGGACCTCCTCCATCAGCGCCAGGCCGAGGCCCTGGGCGGACCCGCCGTGGATCTGACCTTCCAGCGCCTGCGGGTTCAGGATCCGCCCGACGTCCTGCACCGCCGCCAGCTCGACCACCTTCACCAGGCCCAGCTCCACGTCCACGTCCACGACGGCCCGGTGCACGCACAGCGCGAGCTGCGTGTGCGAGTCGCCCTGGCCGGTGTGCGGGTCCAGCGGGTAGGTGGGCCGGTGCCGGAACTCGCGCGTCTCCTCGATCGGCCCGAACCGTGCCAGCGCGTCCCTGGCGGGCAACCCCTTGAACCGCTCCCGCACGGCCTCGCAGGCGGCCTTGACCGCGCCGCCGGTCACGTACGACTGGCGGGAGGCCGACGAGGAGCCCGCCGAGCCGACCGAGGTGTCGGCGGTGGCCACGGTGACGTGCTCGACGCCTAGCTCGGTGCGCGCGATCTGGGCCTGGATCGTCACCAGGCCCTGGCCCACCTCGGCAGCCGCCGTGTGCACGGTCACGTGCGGCTCGCCGCCGACCAGCTCGGCCCGCACCCGGGCCGTGGAGTAGTCGTCGAAGCCCTCGGAGAAGCAGATGTTCTTGATGCCCACGCCGTAGCCGACGCCCCGGCGCACGGACTCGCCGTGCGTGGTCTGTGAGACGCCGCCGGGCAGCGCCCGCAGGTCCCGCCCGGCCCGCCCCGGAGGCATCGGCATCGCCTCCAGCTCGCGCAGCATGCCGGCGAGCGGGGCCGGGGAGTCGATCACCTGGCCGGTGATCAGGTGGGAGCCCTGGGAGACGGCGTTGCGCACGCGGATCTCGACCGGCGACAGCCCGCACGCCTCGGCCAGGCGGTCCATCTGCGACTCGTAGGCGTAGCACGCCTGCACCGCGCCGAAGCCGCGCATCGCCCCGCACGGCGGGTTGTTGGTGTAGACGCCGATGGCGTCCACCCGCACGTTCGGCACCTCGTATGGGCCCACGCCCAGCGACGCCGCGTTGCCCACGACGGCGGGGGAGGAGGAGCAGTACGCGCCGCCGTCCAGCAGGATGTCGGCCTTGACGTAGACCAGCTTGCCGTCGCGGGTGGCGCCGTGCTCGTAGCGCATCCGGGCCGGGTGGCGGTGCACGTGCCCGAAGAACGACTCCTCCCGGCCGTACACGATCTTGACCGGGCGGTCCAGCCGCAGGGCCAGCATGCAGGCGTGGATCTGCATCGACAGGTCCTCGCGGGCGCCGAACGCGCCGCCGACGCCCGACAGCGTCAGGCGTACCTTGTCCTCCGGCAGGCCCAGGCAGGGCGCGAGCTGGTCGCGGTCCACGTGCAGCCACTGGGTGGCGATGTACAGGTCGACGCCGCCGTCCTCGGCGGGCACCGCCAGGCCGGACTCCGGGCCGAGGAAGGCCTGGTCCTGCATGCCGACCTCGTACTCGCCGGTGACGACGACCTCGGCCTCGAACGTGTCCCCGCGCCGCACCGGCTGGTGGCGGACGAAGTGTTGCGACAGGCGGGGGTCGGTGATGGCCTCGCGGGGCTCGTACTCGACCACGATGGCCGCGGCCGCCCTGCGGGCCGTCTCCGGATGGTCGGCCGCCACCAGCGCCACCGGCTCGCCCTGGTGGCGGACCTGGTCGATGGCCAGCACCGGCTGGTCCTTGTGCTCCAGGCCGTAGAACTTCGCGCCCGGCACGTCCTCGTGCGTCAGCACGGTCAGCACCCCCGGCATCCGCAGTGCCGGGCCCACGTCGATCGAGCGGATCCACGCCGACGGGTGCGGGCTGCGCAGCGTCACACCCCACACCATGCCGTCCAGCCACAGGTCGGAGGAATAGGCGAACTCGCCGGTCACCTTCAGCGTGGCGTCGGGCCGCCGGGCGCTCTCTCCGACCCCGTACCGGGTCGCGTCAGCCGTCTCCGTCATCTTCCGAGTAGAGCACCGCGACCCCGGCCGCTCCTATGCGCCCGACGTGAAATCCAGGTCAGCGGTTGTCATATCGGGCTTGTATATTCCTCCAAGTGCGCATATCTGACCTGCTGGCCATCGACGATCTGCGCCTGACGCTGCTCACCGGCGATCCCGCGCGCGAGTTCGGCACGGTGCACATCACCGACCTGCCCGAGCCGGGCCGCTACCTGGGCGGTGGCGAGCTGGTGCTGACCGGGCTGATGTGGTGGCACGGGCCGGAGGACTCCGCGCGCTTCGTGGCCGCGCTGGCCGAGGCCGGGGTCGCCGCGCTGGGGGCCGGGCAGGCCTGGCTCGGCCACGTGCCCCCGGATCTGGTGGACGCGTGCCGGGCCGCCGACCTGCCGCTGGTGGAGGTGCCGGTCGAGGTGTCGTTCCGCACGGTGGCGGAGCTGGTCCTGCCCCGGCTGGCCGGCGACGTGCGCGACGCGCTCGGCCGCCACCGCAGGCTGGTCGCGGCCATCGCCGAGGGCGTCGATCTGCAAGAGCTGTTCGAGCTGACCGCCGCCGAGCTGGGCGTCACCGGCGCCGTCCTGTCCGCGTCGGGCGAGGTGGTGGTCGGCGCGGCCGAGGATCCGGTACGCCTGGCGAAGGCGTACCTGACGGCCCCGCGGCTGCCGGTCCTGGTCGGCGAGCACACGATCTTCGCGGTCGGGCGCGGGCACCGTGCCGCCGGCTGGGCGCTGGCCTGCGACGGCGACCTGATGGGCCGCGCCGACCTCGGCTACGAGCTGGCCGCCTGCGTGGGTCTCGAACGCAGCCGCATGGAGGAGGGGCGCAGGGTCGAGCGCCGCCTGACCGAGCAGCTCATCATGGGCGCGCTGGCCGAGGCCGACGCCGCCGAGCTCAACGCCAGGCTGCGCACGTGCGGGATCGACGCGGCGGAGCCGTACGCGATCGTGAACGTCACCGCCCCCAGGCCGGGCGCCACCCGCGGGCCCGACCCCGCCACGCTGGGCGGCCAGGTCGTGGAGGAGCTGCTCGGCCGCGAGGTCGTGGCGGCGGCCGGCGCCGACGGCGCGGTGGCCGTGGTGCCGCTGCGCGAGCGCACCACCGCCGAGCTGGCCGGCCTCCTGCGCGCCGGCGCCACGGTGCTCGCCGCGCTGCCCGACACCCGCCTCTGCGTCGGCCTGAGCGGCGCGCTGACCGGCGCCGCCGCCGTCAAGGGCGGCGTGGAGGAGGCCGGGCACGCCCGCCGGCTGGCCGAGGCCCGCGGCGGCGGGGTGGTGACCAGCGACGAGATCTACACCCACGCGCTGCTGCTGGCCACGGTGCCGGGCGACGTTCGCCGCTCGTTCGCCGCCCGGCTGCTGTCGCCGCTGCTCGACTACGACCGCCGGCACCAGTCCGACCTGGTGCGCACGCTCGGCATCTTCCTCGACTGCGCCGGCTCGTGGAACGCCTGCGCCGAGCAGCTCCACGTGCACGTCAACACCGTGCGCTACCGCATCCGCCGGATCGAGGAGCTGACCGGCAGGAACCTGGCCACGATGGCCGACCGGGTCGACTTCTTCCTGGCCCTGAGGGACACCGGGACGCCCCGCTAGCCGTCACGCCCTGGCCGCGCGCTCGCGGGCCGCCCGCACGGCCGCCTGCTCCTCCCTGAGCTCCTGCTCCCAGCGGACGTGGCCGTGCCCCCCGCCGCCGAAGGCGGCCTCGGACAGCCACGACTGCGCCTGGGCAAGGTCTCCCAGCGTCCGGTACGCCCGCGACAGTCTGATCAGGCAGCGGACGAGCGCGATCCGGTAACCCGTGAGCTTGAGCAGGTCATGGGCGTCCAGCAGATGGGGCAGGGCTTGCCCGGGGTCGTCCAGGTCGAGGTGGCACTCGCCGATCGCCAGCTGGATCTGCCCCTTGTGCCCGGCGTCGCCCACGTCGTCGGCGTCGGCCAGCCCTTCGTACAGCGGCTTGAGCGCCTCCTCTGCGCGGCCCGCCCCCCGCAGGGCGTTGCCCATGGCCATCATCGCGTACCGCACGCCCACGCGGGCCCCGATGCTCCTGGCCAACGGGAGCTGGCGCTCGGCCCAGGGCAGCGCCTCCGCATGGCGCTCGGCCGTGTTGTAGGTGGTGGCCAGGTTGCCGAGCGTACGCATCTCGCTGAAGGCGTCGCCGAGCCGCCTGGCCAGCTCCAGCTCGGCGTGGAGATGCTCGACGGCCTCGTCGATGCGTCTCAGCATGCGCAGGGAGTTGGCGAGGTTGTCGTGCGCGAGCAGCACGCTCGCGTGGTCCTCGAGCCGCAGGGCGACCCGCAGCAGCTGGGTGTCCAGCTCCAGCGCCTCGGTCATGTGGTAGGCCCGCTCCAGGTGCCAGTGGAGGCCGAGGGCGATGTTGGCGCCGAGCGCGGCGACCGCGTCGTCGGGGGACCTCAGCGCCTGCGCGGCCGCGGCGAGCAGGACGCTCTCCTCCTCGAACAGCCACGCGACCGCCTCCTCGCGGTCGGCCACGGCGTGCGGGACCGCGTCGACCGGGGCCGACATCTTCGTGCGGTGCGGCTCGCTGACGTGACTGGCCAGGCGGGTCGAGGCGGCGTAGTAGGACAGCACGCGGATCAGCGGCTCCCGGGCGTCGTCCGGGCGCAGCTCGACGGCGAACAGCCGGACGAGGTCGTGCAGCCGGTAGCGGCCCGGGGCGCCGCGTTCGAGGAGATGGGCGTCCACCAGCCGCTCCAGGGCCGCCTCGGCCTCCGGCACCGGGGCCCCGAGCAGCGCGGCCGCCGGCTCGGCGGTCACCTCGGGCACGTGCAGGACGCCCAGCAGCGCCAGGGTGCGCGCGGCCAGCCGGTCCACCGGGCGCGAGCCCCGCTCCAACGCGTTGAGGCTGGCCGCCAGGCTGGAGCGGACGGCCAGGTCGCCCACCGAGAGCTCGTGCAGGCGCCGCCGCTCGTCGCTCAGCCGCGTCGCCAGCGCCGACACGCTCCAGTCCGGGCGGCTGGCCAGGCGGGCCCCTGCGATGCGCAGGGCCAGCGGGAGGCCGTCGCACAGCCGTACGAGCCTGGCCGTCTCCGCCTGGTCGGCCGCGACCCGGCCCGCGCCGGCGAGCTTGGCCAGCATCGTCGCCGACTCCGCGTCGGACATCCTGCGCAGCTCCATCTCGAAGGCGTCCTCGCCCCAGATCATGCTCTCGCGGCTGGTCACCAGCAGGGTGCTGCCGGACGGCACCGACAGCAGCGGCCGGATCTGCGCCAGGTCCGCGGCGTCGTCCAGGAGCGCCAGCACCCGCCGGCCGTGCAGCCGGGTGCGCCACATGGCCGCCGCCTCGTCGAGGTCGGCGGGCACGGCCTCGGCCGGCACGCCGAGGCCCCGCAGGAAGCGGCCGAGCACGTCGAGCGCGGTCAGGGCGGACAGCTCCGGGGTGGCGCCGTGGCAGTTGACGTACAGCTGGCCGTCGGGGAAGTGGTCCTTGACCTGATGGGCGACCTGCGCGGCCAGCGCCGACTTGCCGACGCCCGGGGGCCCGGAGACGATCACCAGGGGTCCCGGCGGGGCGGCGTCCCAGGGGGCCAGGCGCGCCTTGAGCCGTACGCACTCGCGGGTCCTGCCCACGAACTCGGTGAGCGGGCGGGGGAGCTGGTGCGGCACTCCAGAGGTCCCGGGCTGCGTTTCCGTGGAGGTTCCGGCGGACGTCTCACCGGACGTCGTCGCTTGGGTTTCCGCAGTCGGCGCTTCGGTCGTCGCCTCGTGGGTGGCCTCTGGTGTGGCGGGGGAGACGGTGTCGGCGCGCAGCACCATCTCGTGGCAGCGGCGCAGCCCCTCGCCCGGTGACAGGCCCAGCTCCTCGGCGAGCAGCACCCGGCCCCGCTCGTAGACCTCCAGCGCCTCCGCCCGCAGGCCCGAGTGGAACAGGGCCGTCATGAGCAGCTCGCGCACCCGCTCGCGCAGGGGATGGCGCCGGGTCAGGTCCCGCAGGTCGTCGGTGACCTCCTGGTGGCGGCCCAGCCGTAACAGGCTGTCGGCGCGGAGCTCGAGGGCGGCCAGCCGCAGGTCGTCCAGGCGGGCCCGCTCGGTCTCGGAGAAGGGACCCGACAGGCCGCTCAGCGCGGTGCCGCGCCACATCGCCAGGGCCTCGTCGAGCTGCCGCACCGCCTGACGGTCGTCGCCTTCGCCCTGCGCCAGCCGGGACCGCCTGACCAGGTCGGCGAAGAGCAGCGCGTCCACCTGCGTGGGCTCCAGGCGCAGGACGTAGCCGGCCGTGGTCCCGGCCAGCACCCGTGACGGCTCGCGGTGGCCGCGATCGGGCTCGAAGGCGCGGCGCAGGCCCGCGATGTAGGTGTAGACGCTCTGCTCGGCGTTGCGCGGGGCACCGTCGCCCCAGATCCCGGCGACCAGGCGGTCCATCGGGACGGGACGGGCGGCCGATGAGGCGAGGACGGCCAGGACGGTCTGCTGACGGGGCGGGCCGACGTCGAGGGGCCGGGAGCCGCGGGTGGCCGTGACCGCGCCCAGGACGCGGATGAAGATCTCCTCGCTCACGCCGCCCTCCGCTGCCGGTCCGAACCCGTTGTCAAGCAGGCAGCGTAATCGCTCTCCAGCGGTCGTCCAGGCAACGATGTGATGTAGATCGAATGTAGAGCCCCCGCGTTAGACTGGCGGCAGCGTGGGGACGGGGAGCAGACTTTTCGGGGGAAGAGGGGATGCATCGCGGTGCGGTGCCGGTCTCCGGTATGGGAGGCCCGGCCTGCCGGGGCACGGTGCGGTGTCGGCCGACGGCAGGCGGACGCATCCCCTCACCCGGACCTCATGTCAGCAGCAGGTGCTGTCGTCCATGCTCGCTTGGAGGGAAGACGTAGCGGCGCTTGCGGCCGTAGCATTACCTCCAACGGTCACCGCAACCGCTAGCGCGGCGACTAGAGCGGACAGGGCAAGACGCATTCGCATGGGGTTCTTCTCCCTCGCCTGTGTGGGGTTGCTCGGACATTATTTTCTCAGGGAGCGACGACTGTGACCACATCTGACCTGGTCGGACTCCGTATTAAGACGGTTCGGCGACAACGCGGCCTGTCACAGGCGCAGCTGGCGCACCCCGAGTTGTCGGACAGTTACGTCTCGTTGATCGAGAGTGGCAAGCGTACCCCGACCCCTGCGGTTCTGGAGCTGCTGGCCCAGAAACTGGACTGCTCGCTGTCCTATCTGATCAACGGCGTGACCGCCGAGCAGATGGAGGACATAGAGCTGGCCCTCGGCTATGCGCGGCTGGCGCTCGAGAACGGCGAGGTCCAGGAGGCCCGCACCCGCTTCGCCGAGCTGCTGGCGAACAACAACCTGACAGGGCTCACCGGCCTTCGTCAAGAAACCGAGTTCGGGCTGGCCCTGGCCACCGAGGCCTGCGGCGAGCTCGACGAGGCGATCTCCATCCTGCTCAGGCTGCGCGAGGAGGACCAGTCGCCCGAGCGTCGCATCGAGATCGCCATGGTGCTCTGCCGCTGCTACAAGGAGAGCGAGCGGATGACCGAGGCCGTCGAGGTGGGCGAGCAGATGCTGGCCGGCAACACCCGCCAGCCCTGGACCGACCAGCTCGTCGAGCTGGCCGCCACCCTCCTGGCGGCCTACGTGCTGCGCGGCGACCTGCTCCGGGCCCGCCAGTTCGCGGCCGAGCTGCTCAACGCGGCCGACGCGCTCGGCACCCCGCGCTCGATCGTGGCGGCCAACTGGAACGCCTCGACCGTCGCCTACGCCACCGGCCACAACGAGGAGGCGCTCTCCTTCGCCGAGCGCGCCATGGCGGTCCAGGTGGAGACCGGCCAGCCGCGCAGCATCGCGAGGCTGCGGATCACGCTCCTGCAGCGCCGGCTCAGGGCCCGCCCGGCCGAGGTGGAGTCCGTACGCGACGGGCTGCGCGCGGCGGTCGTCGAGCACGAGCAGACCTCGACCAGCCGGACCGACCGGGCCCGCAGCCACGTCGAGCTGGCCTTCGCCGAATACATGACCGGCAACTACGACAAGGCCGTCGAGCACGCCGTGACCGGCAGGAGCCTGGTGCCCGAGTTCGGTCACGTGCTCGGCGCCGAGGCCAACCTGCTGCTGGGCCGGATCTACGGCGCCGTCGGCCGCGAGGGCGAGGCGTCCGGGCACGTGGCGTCGGTGCGCGACTGGCTCACGCCGCTGCCGCACTCCCGCCGTCCCGCCGCCATGTGGTACGCCACAGCCGAGACCATGGAGCAGCTCGGCGACTCCGACGGGGCCGTGGAGGCCTACCAGCGGGCACTGGCCTGCGCCGGGCTGTAGGGCACCGGTTCGCGGAGCGAAGTCCGGACCGGGCGGCGGCGTCGGTAGCCTTGGGGATGCCATGAAGAGAACCCCACTCGCGGCCCTCACCGCGATTCTCGCCGCCGCCCTGCTCGTGTTCGGCTCCGCCGCGCCCGCGCTGGCCCACGACGCGCTCAAGAGCAGCTCCCCGGCCAAGGGCGCCAAGGTCAAGTCGCTGGAGGAGGTCAGGCTCGAGTTCACCGCCAAGGTGCGCATGCCGTTCGTCATCGTGCGCGGTGACGGTGACGCCGAGCACCAGCGCGGCAAGCCCGAGCTGGACGGCGCGGTGGTGACACAGGCCGTCGACGGGCCGCTGCCCGACGGGAAATACACGATCGCCTACCGGGTCGTGTCCTCCGACGGGCACCCGATCGAGGGGGAGATCCCGTTCCGGGTGGAGGGGGCGGAGCCACCGTCCCCCAGCCCCAGCGCCTCTGCCGCCGCTCCTGAGGCGCAGAGCAGCGCTCCGGCCGCCGAGACGGTCCCGAGCGCGAGCCCGCCGTCCCCCGCCGGGAGCCCGGCGGAAACTTCCGCCGCGGCGGCCGAGCAGGCCTCCGCCGCCCAGGACGTCTCCTTCCCGGTCTGGCTGATCATCGTGATCGGCGCCCTCGTCGGCATCGGCATCGGCTTCCTGCTCAGCGGCCGGAGAAAGAAGCCATGAGCCGGACGGCGCGCCTCGCGCTCGCGGCCACGGCGGCCGCGATCGTCGCCCTGGTCATCGGCATGATCGCCGGAGGCAGGGCGTTCCCCAGGATCATTCCCGGGCTGCCCGACTCCGGCGCGGTCGTCAGGTGGGGCCTGCCGCTGTCCAAGCTGCTCATGGACGCGGCCGGCGTGGTCACCGTCGGCCTGCTGCTGATGGCCGCCGCGCTGCTGCCCAATGACAAGGGCGTGCTCGGCAGGAGCGCGCTCGACTACGTCAAGGCCGCCTCGTGGGCGGCGCTGGTGTGGGCCGGGTCGGCGTTCCTCGCCATCGTGTTCGGCGCCGCCGAGTCCATCGGCAGGACCGTGCCCCAGATCCTCGAGCGCACCATCCTGACCAGCTACGCCACCCAGACCACGCAGGGCGTCGCGCTGACGCTCGTGGTGCTGTTCGGGGTGGCGATCGCGCTGTTCTCGCGCGGCGCCATCACCGCCGGGGCCGCCGCCGGGCTGCTGGTGTTCGCGCTGGTGACGCTGCTGCCCGCGCCGCTCACCGGGCACACCTCCTCCTCGCCCAACCACGACCTGGCCACCTCGTCGGTGTCGCTCCACCTGCTCGCGCTCGCCCTGTGGGTGGGCGGGCTCGGCGTCCTGGCGCTGCACGCGCTGCGCAAGCAGCCGCAGCTCGACGTGGCCGCGGCGCGGTTCTCCCGGATGGCGCTGTGGTGCTACGCCGGGGTGGGGCTGTCCGGCGTGTTCAGCCTGGTGGCCCGGCTGGGCGCGGTCTCCGACCTGTGGACCTCCGAATACGGCCTGCTCGCCGTGGTCAAGATCGTGGCGTTCGTGCTGCTCGGCTACGTGGGCTACTGGCACCGCCAGCGCACGCTCGTGGACCTCCAGGCCGGGAAGCCGCGGGCGTTCACCCGGCTGGCCGGCGGCGAGATGCTGCTGATGTTCGCCACCGTCGGCGTGGCCGTGGCGCTGTCGCGCACGCCGCCGCCCGAATACAGCGTCCCCGCCGACCGGGCCTTCGAGCTGCTCGGCTTCCCGCTCCCGCCCGAGCTCACGCTGGGCAACCTTGTCTCCCTGTGGTGGTTCGACCTGTTCTTCGCCGTGGTGGCGGGCGTGCTGGCCGGGCTCTACGGGGTCGGCGTGCTGCGGCTGCTCCGGCGCGGTGACAGCTGGTCATGGGGGCGCACCGCCTCCTGGTACGTGGGCGTGGCCGTGCTCGTGATCTCCACGCAGAGCGGCCTGGCGCGCTACGCCAAGGTCATGTTCGACGTGCACATGATCGAGCACATGACGCTGTCCATGATCGTGCCGATCTTCCTCGTCCTCGGCGGGCCCGTCACGCTGGCCCTGCGCGCGCTCAAGCCGGCGGCCAGGAGGGGCGACCGGGGGCCGCGGGAGTGGGTCACCACGATCCTGCACAGCCGGTTCACCAAGGTCGTCACGCATCCCGTGGTGGCCACGTCGATCTTCATCGCCTCGACGTACGCGCTCTACTTCACGCCGCTGTTCGAGTCGGCCATGAACGAGCACCTCGGGCACATCTGGATGACCCTGCACTTCCTGATCAGCGGGAGCCTGTTCTTCTGGATGATCATCGGGGTCGATCCCGGGCCCAACAAGCTCCCGTACGTGTGGCGGCTGCTGATGCTCTTCGTCACGATGCCGTTCCACGCCTTCTTCGGCATCGCGCTGATGATGATGGGCTCGGTGATCGCCTCGGGCTGGTACGAGCAGCTGGGGCGGACGTGGGGCGACAGCCTGCTGCAGACGCAGCAGGACGGCGGGGCCATCGCGTGGGGGTTCGGCGAGATCCCGACGCTCATCGTGCTGCTGGCCATCGCCGTGCAGTGGTACAAGGACGATGACAGGCAGGCCCGGCGCACTGACCGCCGGGTCGACCGGGCCGGCGCCGGAGACCCCGAGCTCGACTCCTACAACGCCTACCTCGCCCGTCTCAACCGTGCTGACAAGGGCGAGTAGCCGTTCGGCCATGGCCTGCTACCTTCCGACAACAAGTCTCTGGACCGCCAGGTAGCCTTTCTTTCAGGGGAGACGGGCATAACCCCATCAGCTAGCGTGCGCAGGCCTTGAGGGGGGATGCGCACCGCGAGGTTGGGAGCGCCGGAGTGGGGACCGGCGTGGGCCCGGGGTGCCAAGGAAGGCGAGAACCAATTGTCGGAAGAGACGCGGATGCGCGGGGGGCAGAGTCTGGCCGAGGCGCTC
Source organism: Nonomuraea sp. NPDC049709 (assembly GCF_040674815.1). Taxonomy (NCBI): domain Bacteria; kingdom Bacillati; phylum Actinomycetota; class Actinomycetes; order Streptosporangiales; family Streptosporangiaceae; genus Nonomuraea; species Nonomuraea sp. NPDC049709. Next base: position 129,766 of record NZ_JBFANM010000005.1, on the reverse strand, counting down.
GAGAGCTATCTCGCCGAGTGGTCGGAGCGCACCGGAATCGCGGTCGAGACGTGGGCGCTGCCCACGACCGACGTGCCCTCGCGCGTCTCGGAAGGCGTCATGGCGGTCATGCGTGAGGCGCTGTCCAACGTGGAGCTGCACAGCAGGGCCCGGACCGTGTCCATCGCCGTGACGGCGGGCAGGACCGGGCTGCGCATGACCGTCAGCGACAACGGTCAGGGGTTTCCCGCGACGGGGGCCGGGCGGGGGATCGCCCGGATGCGGGCGGCTTTCGCGGAGATCGGCGGGAGCCTTTCGGTGAACAGCGTGCATGGTGAGGGCACGACGGTGACCGGGGTGGTGCCCCGGCACAAGTGACCGCCTCACCGTCCTGCTCGCCTCGCATCTTCGGCCTGGCCGGACGGGCATGGCGAGGGGCGGCCGGCGCGCGGTGCCGCACCTCGGGCCGTCCGTGGGCGCAGGGTGGTCAGGGGAGGGTGAGGATCTCGCTGCCGCTGTCCGTGACCACGATCGTGTGCTCGAACTGGGCCGTGCGCTTGCGGTCCTTGGTCACCGCCGTCCACTTGTCCGGCCAGATCTCGTACTCGATCGTGCCCAGTGTCAGCATCGGCTCGATCGTGAACGTCATCCCGGGCACCAGCTCCACCCGCAACGACGGGTCGTCGTAGTGGGGCACCATGAGGCCGGAGTGGAAGCTCGTGCCGATCCCGTGACCGGTGAAGTCGCGCACCACGCCGTAGCCGAAACGCTTGGCGTACGCCTCGATGACGCGGCCCACCACGTTGAGCTGGCGGCCGGGCGCGACCGCCCTGATGGCGCGCATCATCGCCTCGCGCGTGCGCTCCACCAGCAGCCGCGACTCCTCGTCCACCTCGCCCACCAGGTAGGTGGCGTCGGTGTCGCCGTGGACGCCGCCGATGAAGGCGGTGATGTCGACGTTGACGATGTCGCCGTCGCGCAGCACGGTGTCGTCGGGGATGCCGTGGCAGATGACCTCGTTGATCGAGGTGCACAGCGACTTCGGATAGCTCTTGTAGCCCAGCGTGCTCGGGTAGGCGTTGTGGTCGATGAGGAACTCGTGGCCGATCCGGTCGAGCTCGTCGGTCGTGACGCCCGGACGGACGTGCTTGCCGACCTCCTCGAGGGCCTGGGCGGCGATCCGGCCCGCGACCCGCATGCGCTCGATCGTCTCGGAGTTCTTCACGTCGGACTCGCCGGTCTTGGGGCGCTTCTTGCCGACGTACTCCGGCCGCTCGATGTGCGCGGGGACCTTTCGCATGGGCGAGACTCGCCCTGGCTGGAGCAGTGTCGTCATGAAAGACGAGTCTACGGGGCAGAATTGACCTCGTGAGCGAAGGCCAATGGTGGTTCTGTCTCAAGCACATGCGGGTCGAGCCCGACCAGGGCTGCCCCAACAAGGACCGGATGGGTCCCTACGCGTCGGAGCAGGAGGCTGCCGGGGCGCTGCAGCGCGCCGCCGACCGCAACAAGGCATGGGACGAGGCCGACCAGGACGACGAGTGACGGCCGAGTGACCGCCGGGGCGCGACGCGTAGGGCCTGAGGGTCAGGGCACGACCGCGTACGCGCTGGCGGTCAGGGCACGACCGCGTACGCCCTGACGGGGAACGTGCCCATGCCGGCGACCATCGGTGGCGCGGCGTGGAAGCGGAAGCCCTCGCCGGGCAGCGCCGCCAGGCCGGTCATGTGCTCCACCAGGGGGATCCCCGCCGCGAGCAGGATCGTGTGCGCGGGGCGTTCGCCGTGCGGCGGGGTGTCGTCGATGTTCAGGGAGTCGATCCCGACCAGCGCCGCGCCCTGCTCCGCCAGCCAGGCCGCCGATTCGGGGGCGAGGTAGGGGTGGTCGTGGAAGTACGCGTCCGTGCCGAAGTGGTGGTCCCACCCGGTGTGGATCAGCACGGCCCGTCCCCGTACGTCCAGCCCCCGGTCCACGTGCACCGCGCGGCCCTGCCCTTCGGCGCGCACGACCAGGCCGGGCAGGTCGGCGAGCTTCGACAGCGGCACCTGTGACAGGTCCGGGCCGTCGGCGTAGCGGTGGTGGGGCGTGTCCAGGTAGGTGCCGGTGTTGGCGGCCAGGAAGATCGTGCCGATGTGGAACTCCGTGCCCGGCGCGTACACCTCGCGGGAGTCCTCCCTGCTCAGGTGCACCCCCAGCCGGGGTCCCGGAACGCCGGGGTAGGTGATCATGCCGTCGGTGATGCGGTGGCTGAGCTCGACGATCACTTGGCCGCCACCCCCACCCGCGCGAGCTTGACCAGGGCGACGACGCCGATGGCGGCCCACACCAGGTTGAGCCCGGCCGACGGCCAGGCGGCGCTGTAGGCGCTGTTGACCATGAGACCGAGCGAGCCGGCGAGGTTGACGAGCTGGTACGCCACCCCGTCACCCGACAGGCGGGATGACGAGACGAGGGCGTAGCCGGCCAGCAGCAGGGCGGCGCCGATCCAGCCGGCGGCGGCGAGCAGGAGATCCATGGCCGATATTGTCGGGAGCTGCCGCGATTAGCACAAATAACGAAATCTGAAGTCCAGCGTAAGCTGACCTGCATGGACATCGACCCTCGGCGGCTGCGCGTCCTGCACGAGGTCGCCCGGCGCGGTGGTGTGATGCGGGCCGCCGAAGCGCTCTTCCTGACGCCCTCCGCCGTCTCCCAGCAGCTCGCCCAGCTCGAACGCGAGGTCGGGCTCGCGCTCATCGACCGCTCCCAGCGCAGCGTCTCGCTCACCCCGGCGGGGCGGGTGCTGGCGGGGTACGCCGAGCGGGTGGAGGAGGAGCTGATCGAGGCCAAGCGGGAGCTCACCCGGTTCACCGAGCGGCTGGCCGGGCCCGTGCGCATCGCCGCCTTCCCCACCGTGATCAAGCACGTGCTGGTGCCCGCGATGCGCGAGCTGGCCGTACGCCATCCCAAGATCACGCCGGTCATCCACGAGATCTACGGGCAGCCGGCGCTGCAGGAGTTACGGCTGGGGGCGGTGGACGTGCTCATCACCGAGCAGGACATGAGCCTGCCCGTCCCGTCGCAGCCGTCGCTGAACACCCGGCTCCTCTACGTGGACGAATACCGCATCGTGCTGCCCCCGGGCTGGCCCGACCCGCCGTCCACGGTCGCCGACCTCATGCGGCGGCCCTGGGTGGCCAGCGTGCCGAGCCAGGCGTGCGGGCAGGCGCTGGAGCGGCTGGCGGGGCTGCACGGGTTCGAGCCGCGCAAGGTGCACGTCATCACCGAGTTCGGGCCGACGCTGGCGCTGGTGGCGGCCGGGCACGGGGTGGCGATCGTGCCGGCACTGGCGCTGCTGGACGTGCCGGAGGGCGAGGTGCGGGTGAGCGACGTACGTGACGTGGGGGCGCGCCGGCTGGACGCCGTCACCCGGGTCAGCCGTACGCGGTCGGGGGAGCCGGACCCCGTGCAGGCCGTCGTGATCGGGGCCATCGAGGAGGCGACCGCGGCGCTGGAGGCGTCGCTGCGCGGACGTCTCGGAGAGCCGGTTCCCTGAACTGCCGCCGGGCGGGGCGCTAGTCGGCGATCTTGGGGCCGCTGACTTTCTCCAGGAGGCGGGCCAGGCGCTCGCGCAGGCCCGGGCGCTGCTCCACCTCGCCGGCCGCCGCGCTCACCAGGTGTTGCGCCCCGTCGAACGTCACCGGCCCGGCGCGCGGCACCGCGATCGCGTCGTGCGCCAGCCCGGCCAGCTCCGGGTCGCCGCCCTCGATCGCCAGGATGGTCGCCCCGGTGCGCCGCGCGTCGTCGACGCGTTCGAGCAGCGGGACCGGTGCCTGCTGCTCCGTCAGCACGAACAGCGTCTCCCCGCGGGCCGCCCGCTCCAGGCGGTCGAGCCCGACGGCCAGGTGGGCGGGCGCGCCGGCGGGCGGCGCCCAGCGCACCAGGGTGGGGGTGAGCTGGGGCAGGCCGGAGAGCCTGGCCTCGTCGCTCAGGTGCGCGGTCACGTGCCAGGGCTCGTCGTCGGGGGTGCCCACCACCAGCAGGCCGCCGGGCGAGCGGGTGGCGCGCAGGGCCAGGCCCAGCTCACGGGCGCGTTCGAGCCAGCCGGTCTCGGCCAGGAGTTCGCGCAGGAGGGCCACCGATCCTGAGTCCATGGCTCCATGGTGCCCGACGGGCATCCACGGGGTGGTTGATTCGCGAGTGATGTGTTGACACGAGGTGTGTTCACCGGTCATTTCGGGCCTTGACATTGAGTTACCCTCGGGTAACGATCGGCTCGCGGCGCCGCCGTCCCAAAGTGGTCCTCACGGAGAGGGGCGGCACATGACCTTACGTGTGCGCGTCAGCATGTCCATGATCCTGTTATCGATCATGTCGCTCACCCCGGCGCCGGCCCGCGCCGCGGCCCCCGGAGACGTGGTCTCCGCCCAGCCCACCACCGTCTACCTGCTGCCGGGCAAGCTGCTCGAGGTCCCGGTCAACGCCTGGCACCTCCGCTACACCTCCACCTCCGCCACCGGCTCGCCCAACACGGTCTCCGGCACCCTGCTCGTGCCGAAGTCCGGCTACCCGCTCGGTGCGCGCCCGATCATCGGGTACGCGTTCGGCACCCACGGACTCGGCGACCAGTGCGCCCCCTCGGTCAGCATGAGCCAGGGCCGGGAGGCCGAGCTGGCGCTGGTGAGCCTGTTCCTGCTCAAGGGGTTCGCGGTCGCGATGACCGACTACGAGGGGCTCGGCACGCCCGGTCAGCACACGTACATGGCCGGGATCTCGCAGGGGCACGCCGTGCTCGACGCGGTCAGGGCCGCCACCCGCGTGTCCGGGGCCGGCCTGTCCGACCGGGCGCCCGTCGGCGTCATGGGCTACTCCCAGGGTGGCGCGTCCGCCGGGTGGGCCGCCCAGCTCCAGCCCTCGTACGCGCCTGAGCTGCGGCTGCGCGGCGTGGCGGCCGGCGGGGTGCCGGCCGACCTGCACGCGGTCGCGATCCACCTGGACGGCAGCCCCGACTTCGGCCTGGGCGCGGCGGCCGGGGTGGGGCTCGACGCCGCCTACCCCGAGCTCGACCTCGAGGCCGACCTCAACGACCGGGGCCGGGCGCTGCTCGCCGACGCCGCCGACGACTGCGTGGGCGACCTCGGCAAGCTCGCCGGGCTCCGCTTCGCCGACCTGAGCCCGATCGACCTGCTCAACCAGCCCAAGTGGCTGGCGCGCCTGGCCGAGAACCGGCTGGGGGCCACGGCGCCGCGGGTGCCGATGTTCCTGTACCACGCGCGGGGCGACCAGATCATCCCGCTCGCGGTCGGGTCCACGCTGCGCTTGGAGTACTGCCGGGCCGGCGTGAACGTGCGCTGGGCCGCGCTGCCCGCGCCGGACCACGTCACGGGCGCCATCGAGGGCGGCCCGCTGGCCATCGAGTGGCTGGCGCTGCGGATCCTGGGGCTGCCCGCCTTCGGCAACTGTTAGAGGGGAACACCGGGCCCGCCCGGTCGCCGGACCGGGCGGGCCTGGCATGATCTGGCTATGACAGAGGTGAACGGGCTTTCCATCGGCATCCTCGGCGGCACCGGCGACCAGGGGAAGGGGCTGGCGCGGCGGTTCGCGCTGGCCGGGCATCCGGTGCTCATCGGGTCGCGCAGCGCCCAGCGCGCCCAGGAGGCGGCCGACTCCATCGAGGCGGGCGCGGCGGGTGACGAGAACGCCGCCGTGGCGGCGCGGGCCGACATCGTGATCGTGGCGGTGCCGTACGAAGGGCACAAGGCGTTGCTGGAGTCCCTGCGGGGCGAGCTGGCCGGGAAGATCGTGGTCGACTGCGTCAACCCGCTCGGCTTCGACAAGCAGGGGGCGTACGCGCTGCCGGTCGAGGAGGGCAGCGCCGCGCAGCAGGCCGCGGCCGTGCTGCCGGACAGCCGGGTGGTGGCGGCCTTCCACCACGTGTCGGCCGTGGTGCTGATGGATCCGGCGGTGGACAAGGTCGATCTGGACGTGCTGGTGCTGGGCGACGACCGCGAGGCCACCGACACGGTGCAGGCGCTGGCCGAGGTCATCCCGGGGGTGCGGGGGGTCTACGGCGGGCGGTTGCGCAACGCCCACCAGATCGAGGCGCTGACCGCCAACATCATCTCGGTGAACCGCCGCTACAAGGCGCACGCCGGGCTGCGCATCACCGACATCTGATCCGCGATCGCCCCGGTCGGGTGGTGGCGTACCGGGCCGGGGGCCGGGTGAAGGCGGGGGGCGATCTCCGCGGCCGGGTCGGCGCGGTGTTCACGACTTCCGGGAGAGCTTCAGCAGTGCGTCCGTGACGCCCTCGGGATCGACGATCTGGTGCAGGTGCATGCCGGGCACCCGGGTGACCGGCCAGCCCCGGCGGGCGGCCTCCTGGGCGACCCCGTCGTACGGCGGGCCGAACCACAGGCACGAGCACCTGACGGCGTCCCACCCGGCCGGCACGGGGATGGCCTGCGTGTAGTAGTCGAGCGGCAGCCGCGGCTGCTCGGCCGCCACCCGGATGCGCACGGCGGGATCGGGCAGCATGGCCACCACGTCCTCCTCGTCCCACCAGTCGGTCCAGCGCGGCAGCACCCCGTCGGGGCCGGCCAGGTCGTGCAGGAACGGCAGGAACCCCTCCTCGGCCGTCCTGACCAGGCCCTCGCGCGGCGGGATGTGCGCGTCGGCGAACACGCAGGCCACCACCCGCTCGCCCAGCCCCTCCTTGATCGCGGGCAGGAAGAACCCGGCGTTGCTGTGCGCGGCCAGCACGACCGGGGTGTCGGGGGTGGCGGCACGCACCGTCTCCACGATCCGCGGCCAGTAGGGCGCCCCGCCCGTCGCGACCCCGGTCAGGTCGGGCACCACCGCCGCGTGTCCCCGGCGCTCCAGCGACTCGGCCACGGGACCCCACGTCGAGGGCCCGACGGAGGGGCTGTGCACGAGTACGAACGTCGTCTGCATGTGACCCACCCTTTCAGACGACCAGAGTGTGACGGGAGACCGTGCGCCCCGCCCCGTCGAAGGAAGCCCAGGCCGAGGCCAGGTTGTTCACCGCTCGCGAAAGCTCCTCCTCCGGGAACAGGAAGTGCAGCCGCATGTGGTCGGCGTGCCCGCCCACCGGATCGAACGACCTGCCGGGCGGCACCGCGACCCCGTGCCTGAGCGCCACCTGGGCGAAGGAGTCGACGTCGCCGCGCGGGATGCGCACCCAGATGGTCTGCCCGCCGAGCGCGGGCTCGAACGTCCAGGACGGCAGGCGGGCCCGCAACTCGGCGCAGAGGTGGTCGTGCCGGGCGCGCAGCTTGCCGACCCGCCAGGCGCGTACCTCGTCCAGGCGGCGCAGCAGCGCGACGGCCGCGTACTGGCTGAAGATCTCGCCGCCGAGGTCGTGCACCGCGCGCAGCCGGGCCAGGCGCGAGGCCAGCGGCGCCGCCGCGCGGATCCAGCCGACCCGCAGCCCGCCCCAGACCAGCTTGCTCAGCGAGCCGACCGTGATCACCTGCTCGCCCCGCGCGAACGCGGCCAGCGGCGGCGGCGTCTCGCCCGAGAAGCACAGCTCGGCGCACACCTCGTCGTCGATCAGCGGCACGTCGTGCCTGACCGCCAGCTCGGCCAGCCGCCTGCGGGAGGGGTGGTCCATGACGGCGCCGTCCGGGTTGCGGGCCGTGGGGACGAAGTAGGCAAGAGCGGGACGCTCGCGCAGGTCCTCGATGCTCGCCGCGGATCGGACGACCGCCGCCGCGTGCCGGAACACCTCCAGCGAGCCCGGGTACGTCGGCGTCTGCGTCATCACCGTGTCGCCCGGCGACACCAGCAGCCCGGCGAGCAGGGTCAGCGCCCCCTGGGCGCCCGTCGTCACGACGATCTCCTCCGCCGCCGTCGGCACGCCCCGCCCCGTGTAGTACGCGGCCAGCGCGGCCCGCAGCGCCGGGTTCCCCGCCGGCTGGTAGCCCAGGTCGCGCACCCCGGCCAGGCGTTCCCCGGCCTCGGCGTACGCCTCGAACATCGCGGGCGGCGGGTCCTGCGGGGCGGCGCAGGTCAGCAGGGCCACGTCGTCCGGCGGGTGCAGGATGTGCTGCAGCAGCGGGTTGGCCGGCACGCCGTCGGCCGTCCTCGTGGCGGGCAGGTGAAGCTCGGCCACCCTGGTGCCGCTGCCCTGCCGGCGCACCACGCGGCTCTCCTGCTGGAGCAGGTCGTACGCGGCCACCACCGTGCCCCGGCCCACCGCCAGCCGTCTGGCCAGCACCCGGTCGGGCGGCAGCGGCTGGCCCGGTGGCAGCACCCCGTCGTCGATCAGCGCCCGCAACCGGGCGGCGAGCAGCAGGTACAGCGGCCCGCGCCCCGACGCCCACCGGCCCAGCAGATCGACGAGATCATCGAGATTGGCCCCATTCATGGACCAATTCTGGCGTATTGGCTCTGACGTTGGATCCCTTGGCGAGTGATCCTTGGTGGTATGAGCGACTTCCACCCCTCCCACCCAGAGTTGCGTCCTGAGACGAAGACCGTGCACGTGCCGCGGCCCACCATCGAGGGCAGCAGTCCGATCACCGTGCCCATCTACCAGACCTCGGGGTTCACCTTCGACGACCCCGCCGTGATGGCCGAGGCGATGGGGCGGCCGGACGGGGCGTTCGTGTACGGGCGCTACTCCAACCCGACCGTGCGCTCGCTGGAGCTGGCGGTGTCCGGGTTGGAGGGCGGCGCGGGCGCCATCGCCACGGGCTCGGGCATGGGCGCGATCAACACCGTGCTGCTCGGCCTGCTCAAGCCCGGCGACCACCTCGTGGCCCAGCGCTCCCTCTACGGGGGGACCGCCGCCATGATCAACGATCTGGTGGGCAGGTTCGGGATCAGCGTCACGTACGTGCCCGAGCACGACCCCGCCGCCCTGCGCGCCGCCGTCCGGCCGGAGACCAGGCTCGTCTACCTGGAGACGATCAGCAACCCGATGACGCTGGTGGCCGACCTGCCCGGGATGTGCGCGGTGGCCCGCGAGCTGGGGATCCTGTCCGTGGTGGACAACACCTTCGCCACGCCGCTGCTGTGCCGGCCGATCGAGCACGGGGCGGACATCGTCCTCCACTCCACCACCAAGTACCTGTCCGGGCACACCGACGTCGTGGGCGGGATCGCGGTCTTCGCCGAGGCCGCGCTCCACGAGAAGGTGTGGCACTTCGCGATCGAGCTGGGGGCCTCCGCCGACCCGTTCGCGGCCTGGCTGACCGTGCGCGGGCTGCAGACGCTCGCGCTGCGCATGGAACGCCACTGCTCCAACGCCCACCTCCTGGCCACCCGGCTCGCCGAGCACCCCGCCGTCACCGCCGTGCACTGGCCGGGGCTGGCCTCGCATCCCTCGTACGAGCTGGCGGGCAAGCTGCTGTCGGGGTTCGGCGGGGTGTTCTCGTTCGACCTGGCCGGCGGGCGGGCGGCGGGGGAGAAGTTCATGAGTTCCGTACGCGTCGCGCTGCTGGCCCCCTCCCTCGGCGGTGTCGAGACGCTCGTCCTGCACCCTGCCAGCACCTCGCACCGCGCGCTCAGCCCCGACGAGCTGCGGCGCAGCGGCATCGGGGAGGGCACGGTGCGCATCGCCGTCGGGATCGAGCATCCCGAGGACCTGTGGGCCGACGTGACCCAGGCACTGGCATAGCCTGGTCGGGACGACTGAGGGGGAATGTTGACCACAGTGACCCACGCGGACGTGCTGGCGGCGGCCGGACGGATCGACGGGCGCGTGCTGCGCACGCCCGTCCTCGAGGTCTCTCCCGGGCTCTGGTTCAAGCTGGAGCTGCTGCAGCACTCGGGGTCCTTCAAGGTACGCGGGGCGTTCAACCGCATCCTGTCCGCCGGCGCGCTGCCGAACACCGGGGTGATCGCGGCCAGCGGCGGCAACCACGGGCTGGCGGTGGCGTTCGCCGCCCGGGCGCTCGGGGTGCGGGCGGAGATCTTCGTGCCCGAGGTGACCAGCCCGGTGAAGGTGGCCGGGCTCCAGGCGCTGGGCGCGCACATCACGCAGGTCGGCGCCATCTACTCCGAGGCGGCCGAGGCCGCCGCCAAGAGGGCCGCCGAGACCGGGGCGCTTTCCGTGCACGCCTATGACCAGGCCGAGGTGGTGGCCGGGCAGGGGACGACCGGGCTGGAGCTCATGGAGCAGACCGGCGGGGTGGACACGGTGCTGGTGGCGGTCGGCGGTGGCGGCTTCGGGGCCGGGATCACGCTGGGCACGTCCGGAGCTTCCGCCGGTGCCGGGCCGCGGATCGTGGCCGTCGAGCCCGAGCGGATCCCGACCCTGCACGAGGCGCTCCGGGCGGGCCGGCCGGTGCCGGTGCAGGTCGGCGGCGTGGCGGCCGACGCCCTGGGCGCCACCAAGCTGGGTGAGCTGGCCTTCGAGGTCCTGTCCGGGCCTCGGGTGGAGAGCGTGCTCGTGACGGACGAGGCGATCGTGGCGGCCCGGCGTACGCTCTGGGAGCGGCACCGGGTGGCGGGCCGGCCCCCGGGCGCGGCCGCCAACGCGGGGCGGGTGTCGGGCGGCTACACGCCCGCGCCGGGAGAGCGGGTGGCCGTGGTGGTGTGCGGCTCCAACACCGACCCCGCCACACTGACCACCGGCTGACCGGCAGCCCGGCAGCCCGGTCAGCTGTAGGTGTGCTCCGGTGCGGGGAACGCCCCGGAGGTCACGTCGCCGGCGAAGGCGCGGACGGCGCGGTCCATGTCCCCGGCCAGGTCCGCGTACCGCTTGACGAACCGGGCCGGGCGCGGCGTGAGCCCCATCAGGTCCTGCCACACCAGCACCTGCGCGTCCGTCGACGCCCCGGCCCCGATGCCTATCGTCGGGATCGCCAGCGACGTCGTCACCCGCTGCGCCAGATCGGCCGGGACGCACTCCAGCACCACCGAGAACGCCCCGGCCCGCTCCAGGTCCTTGGCGTCCGACATGAGCTCGTCGCCCGACTGCCCCCGTCCCTGGACGCGGTAGCCGCCCAGCACGTTGACCGACTGGGGGGTCAGCCCGAGGTGGGCCATGACCGGGATGCCCGCCGAGACCAGCGCCTCGACCTGCGGCAGGACCCGGCGGCCGCCCTCCAGCTTGACCGCGTGGGCGCCCGCCTCCTTCATGAAGCGGGCCGCCGACTCCAGCGCCTGCCGGGGCGAGGACTGGTAGGAGCCGAACGGCAGGTCGGCGACCACGAGCGCGCGCGACGAGCCGCGTACGACGGCCGCCGTGAGGGGCAGGAGGTCGTCGACCGTGACGGGCAGGGTGGAGTCGTAGCCGTAGACGACCATGGCCGCCGAGTCGCCCACCAGCAGGACCGGGATGCCCGCCGCGTCGAAGACCCGAGCCGTCATCGCGTCGTAGGCGGTGAGCATCGGCCACCGCTCTCCGCGCTCCTTGGCGGCGGTGAGATCGCGTACGGTTACACGGCGTCCGGACACGCCGCCGTACAACGTGGTTGAAGAGGACATGGGTTAACCCTCCAGAAACGTCTCGAGGCGCCCCAGCGGCGTCCCCGGACTCCCTTTGATGATGTCATGCGTGATTCGCCGGGCCCAAGAAAACCTGTGGCCAAACTGTCGGTGCCTCTTGCCACAATCAACGCGGAGGTAACGAACGAAAATGGCTCTGGATCCTTACCGGCAACTGCTCAGGCTGCCTGGCGTTCCCACGTTGCTCCTGGTGGGGCTGCTCGCCCGGGTGCCGTCCACGGCGACCGGCATGGCGCTGACGCTGCACGTGGCCGAGGTGATGGGCCTCGATTACGCCCCCGCGGGGGTGGTCGCCATGGCCAGCACCATCGGCATGGCGATCGGCTCCCCCCTGTCGGGCAGGTTCGTCGACAAGCACGGCCTGCGTCCCGTGCTCACCGTCACCACCGTGGCGCAGGCGGCGTTCTGGGCGTGCGCGTGGGCGCTGCCGTTCCCGGCGCTGGTCGTGGCGGCGGCGCTGGCGGGGCTGCTGGCGCTGCCCGTCTTCAGCGTGACCAGGCAGTGCCTGGCCGCCATGGTGCCGGTTCCGCAGCGGCGCACCGGGTTCGCGCTCGACTCGATGCTGGTCGAGTTGTCGTACATGATGGGTCCCGCGCTCGCCGTGGCGGGCATCACGACGCTCGGCAGCGGCGTGACCATGACGGTCATCGGGGCCGGCATGTCGATGGCGGGCGTGGGGCTGATCGTGCTCAACCCGCCCACCCGCTCGGCCGAGGAGCTCGTGGAGCGGGCGGTGAAGGTGCCCAGGCGGCAGTGGATCACGCCGGCGTTCGTGGCGCTGCTCGGCACCGCGGCGGCGGCCACGTTCGTGCTCACCGCGACCGAGCTGTCGCTGGTCGCCACCATGACCGACGCGAAGCAGACCGCGTGGGTCGGCCTGGCCGTGGCCATCTGGTGCGTGTTCTCGCTCGTCGGCGGCTTCGTGTACGGCGGGCTGTCGCGAGGCCTGTCGCCCCTGGTCCTGATCGCCTCCATGGGTCTGCTGACCATCCCGGTGGCGCTGGTCGAGGGCGGCTGGCACTGGCTGATCCTCGCCCTCCTGCCCGCGGGCCTGCTCTGCGCGCCCTCGCTGTCGGCCACGGTCGACGTGCTCAGCCGGTGGGTGCCCAGCGGGGCGAGAGGCGAGGCCATGGGCTTCCACGGCACCGCGCTGCTGATCGGCGGCGCCGCCTCGGCCCCCATCGCCGGTGCCGTCATCGACGGGCACGGGCCGGAGTGGGCGTTCGCGGTGGCGGGGCTGATGGGCGTCGCCATGGTGGTGGTCGCCCTGCCGTTCTGGCGCCGCCGTCCGGCGGTCCCCGCGGCCTCGGTGGCGCCGGTGGTGCCTGAGCCGGTGGTGCCTGAGCCGGTGGTCGAGGTCGTGGAGCCTGCCGTGATCCCGTCGTCCCGGGAGTAAGCGGGGGCTTCTCCCGGTGCGTGCGGGGCGGGGTCGTGGCGACCGATGCCGACGACGCGGCCGCCCCGCGCGGCGAGGCCCCGGTGGCGGCCCGCTGGATGGATGAGGGGACGGCCTGCCCGGTGGGCGGGTCCCCGCGACAGCCGCACGCCCAGCGGGCTTGCGGTGCGGTGCTCGGTGCGCTCGCACGGGCGTTCGCGGGGGGCCGTCGCGCCCCCGCAGGGTGGTGCCGTGCGAGCGAGCGGTGCGGCCGGGTGGGGTGAGTCGGCGTGCCTCGGGCGGCTGAGCTGGGCTGACGGTGGAAGTCGGGCTGCGGTGGGGGAGAGTTAACCGAGGGTTTACGAAACGGGACCGTTGCGTATCGGAATAGCTTGCGATACGGTGACGTTGCGAAACTCAGACGTATCGAAATTAGGGATGTTTCCATGGACCCGAACTCAGGGCATCCACGCCGGTGGGGGATCCTCGGCGTGCTGGTGTTCAGCCTGCTGGCGGTCGTGCTCGACAACACGATCCTGAACGTGGCGATGAAGACCATCGCCGACAAGACCGTCGGATTGGGCGCCACTCAGAGCGAGCTGGAATGGGCGATCAACTCCTACACGCTGGTGTTCGCCGGGTTGCTGTTCACGTTCGGCGTGATCGGTGACCGAACAGGGCGAAAGCGCATGTTGTTCATCGGCATGGCGCTGTTCGGCCTGGCCTCGCTCGCCAGTGCCTACGCCCAGGATCCGATGCAACTGATCCTGGCCAGGGCGGCGATGGGCATCGGCGGCGCGGCCATCATGCCGGCCACGCTGGCGATCATCTCCAACGTCTTCCCGCCCGGTGAGCGTGGCAAGGCGATCGGCGTGTGGGCCGGTGGTGTGGGGCTCGCGGTGGCGATCGGCCCGATCACGGGCGGCCTGCTGATCGAGCACTTCTGGTGGGGCTCGGTCTTCCTGATCAACGTGCCGATCGTGATCATCGGCATGATCCTCATCGCCACCATCGTGCCCGAGTCGCGTGACCCCAAGCCGTCCAGGCTCGACCCGGTCGGCGTGGTGCTGTCGATCATCGGTCTGGTGGCCATCGTGTACGGCATCATCCGCGGCGGCGAGCTGGCCACCGTGGCCAGCGCCGAGGTGCTGGTGCCGACGCTGTTCGGCGTGGCGGTGCTGGGCGTGTTCGTGTGGTGGGAGCGGCGCATCGACCACCCGGTCTTCGACGTGCGCAACTTCTCCAACGTCCGCTTCAGCTCGGCCATCGGCATGATGGGCATCGTGTTCTTCGCGATGATGGGCGGGATGTTCTTCCTGACGTTCTACCTGCAGATCGTCCTGGGGTTCACGCCGATCCAGGCGGGCGCGCTGATGATCCCGTTCGCCGCCGCCCAGCTCATCTTCGCGCCGCTCAGCCAGCGGGTGAACGAGCGGTTCGGCGGCAAGCTGTCGGCGACGGTCAGCATGATCGTGGTGACGCTGGCGCTGGCCAGCTACGCGCTCATGGACCAGAACACGCCGATCGTGCTGATCGAGGTCATCTTCTTCCTCCAGGGCGCCGCGATGGCCAACATCATGCCGCCCGCGACCACCGCCATCATGGAGGCGCTGCCCAGGGAGAAGGCCGGTGTCGGCTCGGCCATGAGCAACACCGTCCGCCAGGTGGCCGGCGCGCTCGGCGTGGCCGTGCTCGGGTCGGTGCTGTCGTCCAGCTACCGCGGCGAGATCGCGCCCGCGCTGGCCGGGCTGCCGGCCGACGCGCAGCACGCGGCCGGTGAGTCGATCATGGCGACGATGGGCGTCGTGCAGTCGCTCGGCGACAGGGGGCAGGCGCTGGTGCAGCCGGCGTTCAACGCCTTCCTCGACGGCATGCACGTCACGGCGCTGGTGTCGGCGGTGATCGGGCTGCTCGGCATCGCGGTGGTGGCACGGTGGATGCCCGGCAAGGCACGCCCCGCCAAGCATGCGGCGGAACAGAAGGAACCAGCGGTAGTGTGAGGCCGCGATGACGATCCAGGATTCAGGGACTGCCCGCCCGGCGGGTCGTCCGCGCAGCGAGAAGGCCGAGAAGGCGATCATCGACGCGACGCTCGATCTGATCGGCGAGGGCATGGGGGTGTCCGAGCTGACCATCGAGGCCATCGCGTCGAAGGCGGGCGTCGGCAAGACGACGATCTACCGGCGCTGGTCCAACAAGGAGGACCTGATCGTCGACGCCCTCTCCACGCTCAAGGCGCCGCTGCCGGAGCTGTCCGGCACGTCCGTACGCGACGACCTGATCAGCCTGGTCGACGCGATGCGCCAGGAGTCGGGCGACCTCCGCAGCCGGTGCGTGATGAACATCGCGATGAGCGAGGCCGACCGCTATCCCCGGCTGATGGAGCGCTTCCTCAAGCGCGCCGTCGAGCCGCGCAGGGAGGCGATGCGCGCCGTGATCGAGCTCGGCATCGCCACCGGCGAGCTCAGGGCCGACCTGGACGTCGAGATGGGCATGGCCATGATCTCCGGGACCATGCTGTGGCACACCAAATGGGGTCCCGCCGGTGGGCTCGCGCCCGATCTGGCGGAACGGGTCGTGGACGCGGTCCTTCGCGGGATGACCGCCTCCTGACGGACGGTCCTCCTGGAATGTCTCGCGGACGATCCCTGCGGAACGTCTGACGCGCGGTTTTCCGGAACGCCCCACGAAGGCGCACCTGACGGTGCCTTCGTGGGGCGTTTCCGCGTGCTGGCCGGTCGTTCCGGCCTAGGCAGAACATGAGCCTTGTTCTACTCTCGCGACCATGCCCCCCATGCGAAAATTCGCGTTGATCGTCGTGCTCGCGTCGGGCCTGCTGTTACCCGGCGGCGCCGCCCTGGCCCACGAGGAGCGCCCGGTCACGTTCCCCGACGGCACGGGTACGGTGCCGGTGCTGCGGACGGGCGAGCCGGACCTGCTGGTCTGCAAGTCCGACAAAGCCGACTTCGAGCGTCGAATCGCTAATTTTCCGGCGGATCTCAAAGCCCGCAACCTTGACCTTTTCGCGAAATGTCAGGAAAAAGGGGTCCGGCACCTGCAAGAGGCCGTCGACCAGGTCGACCGGCCGGGCATGACCATCGCCCTCCTCCCCGGCCTCTACCGGGAGGAACCCAGCCAGCCCGCCCCCACCGGCGACTGCGCCAACCTCCCGGCCCGCCGGTCGGACTGGGGCTACCAGATCCTCAGCTACGAGCAGCAGCTCCAGTGCCCGCACAACCAGAACCTGGTCGCCATCCTCGGCAAGCGCGACCTCCAGATCGAGGGCACCGGCGCCGGCCCGCTGGACGTGGTCGTCGACGCCGAATACCGCAAACTCAACGCCATCCGCGCCGACCGTGCCAACGGTGTCTACTTCCGGAACCTGACCGCCCAGCGCACGACGTTCAACTCCCTGTACGTCCTGGAGACCGACGGCTTCGTCATCGACCGCGTACTGACCCGGTGGAACGACGAGTACGGCTTCCTCACCTTCGCCAGCGACCACGGCCTGTACACCGACTGCGAGGCGTACGGCAACGGCGACGGCGGCCTCTACCCCGGCAGCGCCTCCAACCTGAACGAGGGCCGGGGCCACGACGTCCCCCGCTACGCCATCGAGATCCGCCGGTGCAAGAGCCACGACAACGCGCTCGGCTACTCGGGCACCGCCGGCGACTCGCTCTGGGTGCACGACAACGAGTTCTACGACAACATGGTCGGCGCCACGATGGACAGCCTCTGGCCCTCCCACCCCGGCCTGCCGCAGAACCACGCCAGGTTCGAGAACAACAAGATCTACGACAACAACCGCGACTACTACCGGTACACCCGGGACGGCACCTGCGCCAAGCCCCCCGCCGAGCGCGGATACGAGCGGGGCGTGGTGTGCTCGCAGGTGGGCGTGCCGCCGGGGACGGGCGTGATCGTGGCGGGTGGCAACTACAACGTCTTCGCCGGCAACCAGGTCTGGGGGCATCGGCGGGCGGCGTTCCAGCTCTTCGGCGTGCCGGCGTTCATCAGGGGCGAGAACGACCTGGCCAAGCAGGCCGACACGTCGGACCACAACCGCTACGAGGGCAACGTGTTCGGCGTGGGCCCGGCGGGGGAGCGGCGGCCGAATGGGCTGGACGTGTGGTGGGACGGGCAGGGCACGGGCAACTGCTGGCAGGGGGACGTGGGCGCGTCCTCGCCCGCCGTGCTGCCGGTCTGCGCGGCGGCGGCGCCCGCGCTGTCGGGCGGGTCGAACCGGCTGCTGGCCGAGCCGGTCAAGCTCGTGAAGCTGTACCTGTGCGCCGACTTCAGCGCCTCCGAGGCGCGGCTGCCCGCCGGGTGCGACTGGTTCGGCGCGTCGGGACTGGGCAAGGTGGAGGCCCAGCTCGCCCTGGGCGGGTCGGCGGTGCTGGGGCTGCTGGCGGGGCTGTTCTGGTGGCGATCGCGGCGGGTCGCCCGGCAGTACGGCGGCGGTGGGGATGCGCCGTCGGGGAACGGGGTGGCGGCCGGGCCGGCGGCGATCGGCCTGCGCCGGCACCGGCTCGTCGTGGCCGGGACCGCGGCGGGGGTCGCCGGGCTGGCGCTCGACGTCGTGGCCGCGGCCCTTGGCAGCTCGGCGCAGGCGGGGGTGGCGTTGCTGCTCATGGGGGCGTGGTGGTTGTGCCTGGGGGCGGCGCTGCGGGCCGGGCGGCCGGTGTTCGGCTGGTTCACGATCGTGGTGGGCGTGCTGGCCTGCGCGGACGCGTTCGACCGGCTGGTGTACCTGATTCCGGTCATCCCGCTGGGACCGGGGTGGATCCGGGGGCTGGTCACCGGGTTCTGGGTGCTGTGCGCCGTCGTGGTGCTGGCGCCCGGGCGCGGCCGGGCCGCGGCGGAGGAGCGGCCCGCCGGGGCCGAGGTCTCCGCGTGAGAGGCGGCCTGGTCCCCGTGCTGGCGTGCGTGCTGGTGGCGGGGTGCGGGCCGCTGGCGCAGGGCCACCGCGACCCCGGCAACAGCCACGAGGTGGCGACGGCCGCGCCGAGCGGGCGGGCGGACGCGGAGATCACCATCGCGCGCGGCCGGGTCAGCCCGCCTCCCGGCTGGCTGGAGGTGGGCAAGGGACGCCAGGTCGGCATCACCGTCACCAGCGACGTGGCCGACGAGGTGCACGTCCACGGGTACGACATCACGGCCGAGCTGCGGCCCGGCGTGCCCGCGACCGTGCGGTTCACGGCGGACCTGACCGGGGTGTTCCAGGTGGAGACCCACGGGAGCAGGCTCGTCCTGACACAACTGGCGGTCCGATGACGGCGGGCACGGCCGGCTCGCCGGTGGCGGGCGTGCTCGCACCCGGCGGCGACCCCGGGCCGGTGGGCGTGCTCGCGCACGGTGTCGGCGAGCGCGCCGACCTGCCGATCCCGCTCTTCTACGCCTACGCGGGCGCGTTCGCGGCGCTCGTCGTGTCGTTCCTGGCCCTCGGCCTGCTCTGGGCCGACTCGCGCTTCCGCGGCGATCTGGCCGGCCGGGTGATCCCCGTACGCCTGCCCGCCCGCCCCGCCCGCGTCCTGGCCCTGCTGGCCGCCGTCCACACCCTCGGCTGGCTCGCGGTGGGCCCGGACACGGAGAACGCGGGGCCGTACCTGGTGTACGTGCTCTTCTGGGTCGGCCTGGTGCCGGCGTCGCTGCTGCTCGGGCCGGTGTGGCGGGCGCTGAACCCGTTCCGGCTGCTGCCGAACCGGCCGCGCCGCCCGTACCCGCCGGGGCTCGGCTACTGGCCCGCGGCCGCGGGCCTGCTCGCGTTCACGTGGATGGAGCTGGTCGCCCCCGAGCCCGCCGCGCCCCTCACCCTGCTGGCCTTCCTCACCCTGTACGGCGCCGCGCAGCTGGCCGGCACCCTCGTCTACGGCCACGCCTGGCTGGAGCGGGGCGACCCGTTCGAGGTGTACTCGACCCTGATCGGCCACCTGTCACCGCTCGGCCGGCGCGCCGACGGCAGGCGGGTGCTGCGCAACCCGTTCGACGGCCTCGACGCCGTCGAGCCCGCCCCCGGCCTGGTCGCCACGGTCTGCGTGCTGCTCGGCAGCACCGGCTACGACGGCTTCTCCTCGGCCCCCGCCTGGGTGGACGCCCTGCAGTCCGGGCCGCTCGGCCGCACCGGCCTGGGCACGCTCGGCCTGCTGGCGGCCGTGGCCGGGGTGGCCGTCCTGTACGCCGCCTGCCTCGGCGCGGCCGGCCTGATCGGCGGCACGAGAGGGCTGGCCGCCCGCTTCGCCCACTCGCTGCTGCCCATCGCCGTCGGATACCTGATCGCGCACTACTTCTCGCTGCTGGTCATCGAGGGCCGGCACACTGTCGCCCTGGCGCTCGGCCTGGACGCCGAGCCGGACCTGAACGCCGTCGCACCGGCGACGATCGCCACCGTGCAGGTGCTGGCCATCGTGCTCGGCCACGTCGCCGGCGTGGTGGCCGCCCACGACCGCTCGGTGCGCCTGCTGCCGCCCGCCCGCGCGGTCGCGGGGCAGATCCCGCTGTTCGTGCTGATGGTCTGCTACACGGTCGGCGGCCTGACCCTCCTCCTGGCCGCCTGACGCCCCGCTAGCCGCCTGACGCGGTCCTGCGGCGGAACAGCAGCGCCGCCACCGGCAGGGCGAGCACGACCGTGCCCGCCAGCCACGCCGTGGCCACCGCCCCCGACGAGCCCATGGGCAGGTCCAGCAGCAGCCCCCGCATCGTCTCGATGATCGGCGTGAGCGGCTGGTGGGTGGCGAACGCCCGCAGCACGCCCGGCATGGTTTCGGCGGGCACGATGCCGTCCGACACGTACGGCAGGAAGAGCACGAAGAAGCTGAAGGCCCCGGCCGCCTGGGACGACCTGACCAGCAGGCCCCAGACCGCCGCCAGCGCGGACATGGCCAGCACGTACCCGATCACCAGGGCCAGCACCAGCGCCCAGTCGGTGAGCGTGGCGTCGGGGCGGAAGCCCAGCAGGAGCGCGGCGGCCAGCGCGATGGCGGAGGACGCCACGTTGCGGATCACCGAGGCCACGACGTGCCCGGCCGGGACCACCCAGCCGCTGATGGGCAAGGTGCGGAAGCGGTCGATCATGCCTCCGGTCATGTCGTCGGAGATGGTCACGGCGGTCAGCGCGGCGCCGTACCCGCCGGACATGAGCAGCACGGCGGGCACGACGAAGTCGATGTAGTCGAGGCCGCTGGAGCCGGTCGTGATCGCGCCGCCGAACACGTACACGAAGAGGACCATGATCATCACGGGCAGGGCCGTGTTCACGATCAGGCCGTCCAGGACGCGCAGCTCGCGGCGCAGGTCGCGGACGACCAGGCGGCGCAGGTCGCCCGCGGCGGTGATGGGGGCGCTCATGCCGCGGCCGCCGTGAGCTCGAAGAAGACGTCGTCGAGGGTGGGCGTGCGCAGCGCCACGTGCTCGACGGCGATGCCCGCCCCGTGCAGCACCTCCAGCGTGCGGCGCAGGTGGTCGGGGTCCTGGACGGCCAGCGTGACCTCGCCGGCGCCGGCGTCGAGGTGCGCGCCGAAGCCGGTCAGGGCGGCGCCCGCGCGGGGCACGTCGGCGGCCCGTGCCAGGCGCAGCGCCAGGCGTTCGGAGCCGACCTGGCGCTTCAGCGCCGCGGGGGAGTCGTCGGCGACGACCCGGCCGCCGTTGATGACCACGACGCGGTCGGCGAGGTGGTCGGCCTCCTCCAGGTACTGCGTGGTGAGCAGGATGGTGGTGCCGGACCCGAGCAGCTCGCGGATCACCGACCACAGCTCGGCCCGGCTGCGCGGGTCGAGCCCGGTCGTGGGCTCGTCGAGGAACAGGATCGGCGGCGCCGACACCATGCTGGCCGCCAGGTCCAGGCGGCGCCGCATGCCGCCCGAGTACGTGCCGGCCCGCCGGTTCGCGGCGGCGGCGAGGTCGAAGCGCTCCAGCAGCTCCTCGGCCCGCTTCCGGGCGGGGCGGCGGCCCAGGTGGTAGAGGCCGGCGAACAGCTCCAGGTTCTCCCGCCCGGTCAGCAGGGCGTCCACGGTGGCCTGCTGCGCGGCCAGCCCGATGGCGCGGCGCACCGCCACGCCCTCCCGGGTCACGTCGTGCCCGGCCACCATGGCGGTGCCGCCGTCGGGGGCGAGCAGCGTGGTCAAGATCCGTACGGTCGTGGTCTTGCCCGAGCCGTTCGGGCCGAGCATGGCCAGCAGCGACCCGGTGGGCACGGTGAGGTCGATCCCGGCCAGCACCCGCGTGTCGCCGAAGGACTTGGTGAGTCCCCGGGCGACAATGGAATCTGTGAATGGCCTACTGTGTATGGCGTTCATAGTTTTAAGGTAATGCAGAATCCTAGGAGCGAGTCAAGCCGAGGAGGATTTCGATGGCGCAGGAACGGCGGCTTCCCCCCATGCTGCAGCGGATGTGGGGACGCGAGCCGGCGTCGCGCAGGGGGCCGCGGCCGCGGCTCGACCTGGCCACGATCACCGCCGCCGCCATCGAGATCGCCGACTCCGAGGGGCTGGCCGGGGTGTCGATGGGCAGCGTGGCCACGCGGGTGGGGGTCGCGGCGACGGCGCTGTACCGGTACGTCGGCAGCAAGGAGGACCTGCTGACGTCGATGGCCGACTACGTGGCGCCCCATCCGCCGGACCCGGGCGGCCTGCCCTGGCGTGACTACCTCGGCCTGTGGACCCGGGCCCAGCGCGACATCGTGCTCGGACACCCGTGGCTGCTGGTGATCACCCGGTTCGCCCCGCCCCTGGGCCCGCGGCGGCTGCTCTGGCTGGACCGCGCGCTGGCCGCGCTCGACGGCACGGGGCTCGACGACGGCGAGAAGATCAACGTGGCCAGCGCGCTGACCGGCTACGCGCTGACCGACGCGGCGCTCGTCCAGACCATGGGCACGGGGTTCGCCGAGTTCGACGAGAGCGGGATCGACAGCCCATTCGACTACGGCGAGGTGCTGGCCGAGGTGCTCGACCCCGAGACCTACCCCGCCCTCTCGGCGGCCGTGCGCGGGGGCGTCATGCACGGCGCCGACTCCTGGGCGGACGACACGGACTTCCGCTTCGGCCTCGACCTGCTGCTCGACGGCGTCGAGCAGCTGATCGCGCGGCGCGCGTCAGGGAGTCACGTCGGCGGGCAGTAGCTGCTCGGTGAGCAGGCGGCGGACCCGGTCCGGACCGGTCACCCAGGGCCGCAGCAGCTCCCATCCATGGAAATATCCGAATATGTACGGGCGCATTGCCGACGGCGTGAGCAGCCCGAGCGCGCCCGCGATCTCGCCGTCTCCGTAGAGCGACCACTTCCCCAGATACGCGGCGAGCTCCGCCTCCCCGCGCCCCTCCGCCGCCAGGAACGCCGCGTTGCCCCACACGCCCCACAACACGTTCTTGGCATGATGAACGGCCGCGAAGTCGCTCCCGTCCGGCCGGATCCCGGCCTCGGGCAGGACGTTCGCGTTCAGCCAGACCTGCGCCTCGTCCCCGGGGAACAGCAGTTCCTCGGCCAGCAGCCCGAGCCCCTCGCTGAGCACGAACGACGGCGAGAGCATGAACCGCACCCGCTGCCGCTCCCCGAGGTGCGCCTCCTTCAGCATCGACTCGGCGATGTGCCCCGGATGTCCCTCGTGGGAGACGAGATACAGCAGGTCGGCCAGGTTGAACGGGATCGCCTTGTTGATGTGGATCGTGGACTTCAGCCCGCCCTCGTAGGCGCCCGCCCCGTGGAACCCCACGCCCTCCACCAGCCGGCACTCCACCACCTCGCCGGGCGGCAGCGGGATGATGGCGCTCGTCCTGCGCCGCGTCTCGGCGACCGCCCTGTCCACCAGCTCGGGCAGCCGCTCGATCGGCTCCAGCGTGTGGGCCGCCTGCCAGGCCCGCAGCCGCTCGGCCAGCGAACCGGGCGTCCTCGGCAGGGCCCGGTCCAGCTCCGCGTGCGCCTGCTCGAACACCTCCTCCGGCACCCACCGCGGCTCCAGGCCCAGGCACTCCCTGCCGTACTCGGCGAGCGGCAGCCGCTCGCCGCCCAGATGGCCGGCCACGGCGCGCATCGCCCGTACGTGGGCGGCCAGGTAGGCGTCCGGAGCGCACTCCATGAGCCGCTCGGCCTCCTCCGCCAGGGCGGCGGGCTCGGCGGGCGGCTCGGCCGCGACCCGGTCGCTCCACTCCGCCGGGCCCCGGTAGATGAGCATCGTGCCGGACAGGCCGCCGGTCGCCAGGCGGTCGATCCGCAAGGCCAGCATCGCGTGGTCCCGTTCCCAGTCCATGAGAGTTCCTCCGTCCTTCGGGGCCGCCTAAGCTAGCCGTACGGTTTTCCGTACAGTGCACGGAAGGACGTCGGGGATGCCGGAGTCGATCTGGTTACGCGAGGACGCGAGTCCGCGCCGCCCGCGCTTGTCGCGTGAGCGCATCGTCGAGGCCGCCGTCGGCCTCCTCGACGCCGAGGGCGTGCCCGGGTTCTCCATGCGGGCCCTCGCCGCACGCCTGCGGGCCGGCACGATGTCGCTGTACGAGTACGTACGGAGCAAGGAAGACGTGCTGGACCTCGCGCTGGACGAGGTGATCGGCGAGATCGAGGAGCCGCGCGAGCCGGGCCCGTGGCGCGGCACCCTGGCCGGGCAGCTCACCCAGAGCCGGGCCGTCATGCGCCGCCACCCCTGGGTCCCCGCACTCACCGCGACCCGGCCCCTGCTCGGCCCGAACGCGCTGGCCCGCTCCCGCCTGTTCTACTCCGCCCTCGCCCGCGCCGGCCTGAGCGGCCCCGAGCTCACCGCCGCCGTCGGGACGCTGTCCTCCTACGTCAACGGCTTCGTCGCCTCCGAGAACATCTGGTGGGCCACCGTCCGCACCCCTGCGGCCGACGCCGAGATCCGGGCCCGGGTCGCGGGCCACCTGAACGAGCGGGAGGCCGAGCTCGCCCGGCACTCGCAGGTGGACGACGGGGACTTCGACCGCCAGTTCCTGCTCGGCCTCGACCTGATCCTCGACGGCATCGCAGCCCGCCTGCCCCCGTGAACCGGCCTGACCCGTGTCGTGATCGGGTCAGGGGCCGCATCGGTGTCGGCGTCTGGCTTCGGGATCGGGGCCTGGGTTTCGATCGGGCGCCGCATCGGCTGGGCCGTACATCTGTCTCAGGGATGGGAGCGTTGCGGCGCGCCCGCCGGCCGGAAGGGGATCAGCAGGGCGGTGATGTTGTCCTGGCCGCCTGCGGCGATGGCGTGCTCGACGAGTGCGCGCGCCGCCTTCAGGAGGTCGCCCGCCGGGGCGGCGTGGGCGCGCAGGGAGTCCGGGCCGGGGAGGTGGCGCCAGAGGCCGTCGGTGCACAGCAGCAGGCGGCCCGGGCCCGAGGGACGGTAGCCGCGGATGCGCGGCTCCGGTTCGCCGGCGTCCGCGCCCAGCCAGGCGGACAGCGCCTCGTGCTCGCCGGTGTCGTCCTCGGTCAACGCCATGCCGACGCCCTCGTCCGGCAGCCAGTACGCGCGACTGTCGCCGACCCAGCAGCTCCAGACGCCGTCCGGACCCGCGACGCCCGCAACGTACGTGCAGGCGGGCGCCCCGAGCTCCGCCGCCGCGAGCCAGGTGATCGCATTCGCGGGCGTGACCGCGTTGGTCGACCGGCGTGTGACCGGGTCGGTGGGGATGGTCACGTCGCTCATCCCGGGTGCGGCCGGGGCGGTTGGTGGGTGGGCCGTGCGGATCCCGGCCAGGGCGGCGACCGCTCGGCCCGCCATGAGTGCGCCCTCCGTCAGCGCCGTCTCCGGCAGGGCGTCCGCACGCAGGCGTGCGGCCGTCGTGGCCGCGCCCGATTCGGCGGCCACCTGGGCGGCGCGCTCGGAACGGGGGGACATGGAGACCCCGTCGCAGACCACGCCGACCGTCCATGCGCCCATTCTGGTCAGGGCCATCGCGTCCGCGTTGACCGCGCGGCGCAGGCCGCGATCGCTCACCCCGGCGGCGCCACCGGCCGCCGTGAGCTCCAGATGGGCGCGGAAGGCGGGTTGCGCGTGACCGCAGTCCCAGCAGCGGCCGTCGGGGGCCACGGCGCCGCCGCCGCACGAGACGCAATGTGTCATCTCCGTCATGGCACCACGATCGTCTCAGATCCGGCACCGCCTCTCCGTCGAGCGGGACGATGTCTCAGCGAAACGCCTCAGAAACCCCGAGACGCCTGATCGCCGTCCTGCGCCGCGACCCCGTCCGGCCCGGCGAACCCTTCGGAACGCTGCGACCCTGAGCGTGGTGCGGCTTGATCTCCCCCGGGAACGGCTGCCACCGGGGACGGCGTGGTGCTCGTCCGGCCTGAGCAGGCACTGCGAGGTCGGGCCGGGGGCGTGCGCCGCGGGGCCGGGCGGCGCGGCCTGGGCGGCGCGGCCTGGGCGGCGCGGCCTGGGCGGTGGGTGGCGCGGTAGCTTGGCACGCGACACGGATGGGGTGGGTGATGGGGCGGGCCTGGGCTGAGGAGGACGACGGCGCGGGGGTGGCGGAGTTGCTGGCCGCGGCGCGGGGCGGGGACGAGGAGGCGTTCGGGCGCCTGGTCGGGCCGTTGCGGGACGAGTTGCGGGCCCACTGCTACCGGATGCTGGGCTCCGTTCACGATGCCGAGGACGCCGTGCAGGAGACCCTGGACCGGGCGTGGCGGGGTCTGGCGCGGTTCGAGGACCGGGGGGCGATCCGGGCGTGGCTCTACAAGATCGCGACGAACCGGTCGCTGACCCTCATCGAGCGCCGGGGCCGCCGCGAGCTGCCCACCGATCTCAGCCCCGGTGGTGCGCCGGCCACCGAGGTGGCGTGGCTGGAGCCGTACCCGGATCGGCTGATGGGCTGGACGGCCGGACTCGAGCCCGAGGCGCGGGTGCTGGCGCGGGAGAGCGTGGAGCTGGCGTTCGTGGCGGCGCTGCAGCACCTGTCGGCCGTGCAGCGCGCCGTCCTGCTGCTGCGCGACGTCCTCGGGTACGCCGCCCGCGAGGTCGCCGACCTGCTCGACACCACGGTCGCGGCGGTCAACAGCGCCCTGCAGCGCGCCCGCAAGGAGGTGGCCGGGCTGCTCCCCGAGACCACCCAGCAGCAGACCCTGCGCGCGCTCGGCGAGGCGGCCCAGCGGGAGCTCGCCCGGCGCTACATGTCCGCCTGGGAGGCCGGGGACGTCGACGCCATCGTGGCCATGCTGGCCGAGGACGCGAAATACTCGATGCCGCCGCTGACCGCCTGGTACCGGGGCCGTGCCGGCATCCGGGGCTTCCTGCTGGCGGCGCCGCTGAAGCACCGGTGGCGGTTCCTGCCGGCGCGGGCGAACGGGCAGCTGGCGTTCGGGACGTACATGTGGGACGAGGAACGGGACGGCTACGTGCCCACCGGCCTGGACCTGATCGTCCTGCGCGGTACGGAGATCGCCGAGGTGGTCTCGTTCCTGACGGCGGATTTCGCGGAATTCGGGCTGCCGATTCTGCTGGGGCGCGATGAGTTTCCGGATCGGGGCGGGTTGTAGTCCCGACGGGATGATCCGATCCGGAGGGAACTCACCATGAACACCGATGAGCAGCAGATCCGTACCCTGATCGAGCGCTGGGCCGAGGCCGTGCACGCGTGCGACCTGGCCGGGGTCGTCGCCGGGCACGCCGACGACATCGTCATGTACGACGTGCCGCCGCCCCAGGAGGGGGTCCGGGGCATCGAGGCGTACCGGAAGACCTGGCCGCCGTTCTTGCAGTGGCAGGCGCAGGGGGCGTTGTTCGAGATCGAGTCGCTGGAGGTCACGGCGGGGGCCGACGTCGCCTTCGCGTACGCGCTGCTGCGCTGCGGCACCTCCGCTGATGACCTCTCACGACGGTTGCGGCTGACGTTCGGCCTGCGCAAGGAGGGCGGGCAGTGGGTCGTGGCCCACGAGCACCACTCCTTCCCGATCACGGACACGGGGGCGGCCGAGCAGGAGGTGCGGCAGGTGTACGAGCGGTGGTACGAGTGCACCGCCGCCCACGACCTCGACGGCATGATGGCGACCATCGCCGGCGACGTGGTGTCGTACGAGCAGGAGGCGCCCCTCCGGTACGTGGGCGTGGACGCGGTGCGCGACTTCTGCGCCCGCGGCCTCGACGCGGGCGGCGACGCCGGCGTCACCCTGGACGTTCCCGAGCTGAAGGTCATGGTCCGGGAGGATCTGGCGGTGGCGTGGGGGCTCGACCTGGTCCGCGTCGACGGGTCGGAGGAGAGCTGGTCGCGCGCGACGAGGGTGTTCCAGCGGCGGGACGGCGCGTGGCTGATGATCCACCAGCACCGGTCCGTCCCGCAGGACCCGGCCACCGGCCAGGCGAGAACCGACCTACGGCCCTGACCCCGGCCGATCTCCGGGCTGATCTCCGGGGCGCTTACCCGGCGGCGCGTGGCCGGCGTCCTCCCGGGGCGCACGAGGCTGTCCTCCGGTTGGACATGCTGGGACGTCCGCCCCAGAGGTCCCGATGGCCGTGTGGGGACGTCCGCCGCCAGAGGCCTGGTGGTCGCGGGGGACGTTCGCCGGAGATCCTCGTGGCCGCGTGGGCACGTCCAACGGTGGTGGGTTGGTCGGGTGTCAGCGCTGTTCCAGGATGGTGGCGAGCATCGTGTCGAGCGCCTGCTGCGAGACCTGGAGCTGCTCGATCGTCTCGGCGATGCGCCGGCGTTCCCGCCGCAGGTTGCTGACCATGCCGGGGCAGGCGGTCGGCACCATGCGCTCGCCGTCGTCGTGCACGCAGTGCAGCAGCCGCGCGATGACGGCGGTGGGCAGGCCGGCGGCGAGCATCGTACGGATGTGGCGCACGGCGGCCACGTCCGCGTCACCGTACTCGCGATAGCCGTTGGGCAGCCGCCGGGGCCGCAGCAACCCCTGCTCCTCGTAGTAGCGCAGCAGTCGCCTGCTCACCCCGGTCTCGTGGGCCAGATCACCGATTTTCATACGCTCCCTTGACCTTCACATCGATGTGACGCCCTACCGTCCGACTGTCACTCGCAACAACGTGAAGGAGCTGATGATGCCGGGAGCGGTGATCATCGGGGCGGGTCCGGGAATCGGCCGGTCCGTCGCCCGCCGGTTCGCGAAGGAGGGCCTGCCGGTGGCCCTCGTCTCGCGTACAGGCAACGACCTGGACCTGGAGGGGGCGCTCTCGTACCGGGCCGACTGCGCCGACGAGGACGAGCTGCGCGCCGCGCTCGACGCGGCGGCGGGCGAGCTGGGCACGCCGGACGTCGTGGTCTACAACGCCGCGATCATCCGCCCGGACTCGCCGTGGGCGGTGAGCGCGCGTGCGCAGCTCGACGCGTGGGCGGTCAACGTGGTGGGCGCGCTCGTCGCCGCCGCGCACGTGGCGCCCGCGATGGCGCGGCGCGGCAGCGGTACGTTCATCGTCACCGGCGGCATGCCGGAACCCAAGGCACGTTACGTCAGCCTCTCCCTCGGCAAGGCGGGCGTGCGGACGCTGGTGACGATGCTGGACGAGGAGTACGGGCCGTCCAGCGTCCACGTGGCCAGCGTCACCGTCGCCGGGCCGGTCGCGCCGGGCACGGACTTCGACCCGGACGACATCGCCGAGCACTACTGGCGGCTGCACACCCAGCCACGCGAACGATGGGAGCGGGAAATCCTCCACGCAGGCACCGCCCCCGCCCCCTGAGCAGTGCGCCCCGTGCGTCGGTCTGCCCCGTTCGTCAGTCGGGCCCGTGCATCGGTCTGCCCGGTGCGTCAGTCGGGCCCGTGAGCTCGCCGGCTCCTAAGCGTCCCCCAGACGCACGGGGGCGTGTGGCCTTCAAGGACAGGGCGCGCGAGGAAGCTGAGCGTCGTCGGTGTGGGCGGGGGCGGGTGTTCAGGTGGTGAGTTTCCAGAGCCAGCCGAGTGCGCGCAGCCCGAGGCGCTCGGCAACCCGCCGTGAGGAGCGGTTGTCCGCGCTCGTGCTGTAGAACAGCTGGAGGTCCGGTAGGAGGTCGGCCCAGGTGGCGGTGGTCGCGGCGGCGTATCCGCGGCCTCGGTACAGGGGGGACGTCCAGGTGCCCGCCTCGGCCCCGGCCGGGGTCAAGCGGGCCGTATGGCAGATCGCGGCCACCTGCCCGTCCTCGACGATCATCGCCCAGGGTGCGCCTTCGCCGCCGTCGCAGAGCGACTCCCACTCCCCGGGTGCCCAGTTGCCGGGCCGTAACGGGCGTACGAGCCGGACGTGCGCGGGCTCATCCGACCTGAGCACACGCACCGGTACGTCGAACCGCACCGGTGGCCTCACCAGGTAGCTCGGCCCGCCGGACACCGCCACTCGTTCCCCGCCCAGGAGTGCCCGGCAGCCCTCGAGCACGTCCGGCGGCGTGCCGAAGGGGGACGGGGTGCCTTCCGCGGTGAGGTCGAGCAGCCGCCCGGCGAGGGTGTCGGACACGGAGTCGGCCACGGCCGCGATCAGGCCGTCGGCCGCCACGCCGATCACCACGTCCTCCGGTCCGGGCAGGCGGCCACGGTCGTCGAGGCGCCAGATGACGCCCAGCTCTACCTGGAGCAGGTCGATGTCCCGGAGGGCCCGGGTTGCCTCTGTCACGTCTCCGCCTCCGCCTCGGTCAGGACTGATGACGCCGCCTCCCGCCTGCCATCACGCTTCCCCGCCTTCCAGAATCACGGTTTCGCCTCCCTGTGAGGACTCACGGCGTCGCCGCCTGGGGTTGCGGCGCCGTCTCGGGTCACGAGCCTCCCGAGTAAACAAGCCTCCCGGGTAACAAGCCTCCCGGGTCAGGAGCTTCCCGGGTCACGAGCCTCCCAGGTAACAAGCCGCCCGGGTCACGGAGCCTCACGGGGCACGGAGTCTCCCGGGGCACGGAGTCGCCGGGGGCACACGGCGTCGCCTCAACCACGGGGTCACCTCGCCGTCACGAAGCTGCCCCCTCGGGCACCAGGGTGAACGGGATGCTCGCGGCCACCCTGCCGTTGACGATCACATCGAGCTCCCTGGCGCCAGGCGGCTCGTCGCGGGTCGTGACCGGGCGGAAGGAATGGCTCTTGCGTACGGTGAACGTCTCCCCGACCCCGCCCGCCTCCCGCTGGCCCAGGTGGAACACGCGGCGCGAGCCCGCCCGCCGGATCGCGTATTTCAGCAGCACCGGCCCCGCCGCCCCCGCCGTCACCGTGACCGTGAAGGCCAGCTTGCCGCCCACCGCCACGACGTCGCACTCCAGGGCCAGCGCGTCGACCGAGCCGCTGCCCGGTGTGGCGCCCACCAGCGTCAGCGCCTCCGGATGGCCGGAGCGCAGCAGCCCGCGCACGGCGTGGCGCAGCACCTTCTCCACGTGTGAGCCGCCGGCGGAGCGCCACCGCGCCAGCAGCTCGACCACGACCTCGGGATGGTCTTTGGCCAGGTCGTTGACGTGGTTGGCGACCGAGCGGCGGACGTATTCGCTCGGGTCGTCGCGCAGCCGGTCGAGCAGGGGCAGCGTCGGGCCCGGCGCCATCAGCCAGCCCACCCGTCCGGCCCACGGCAGCCGGGGGCGCGAACCCTCGGAGGCCAGCCGGCGCAGGTGCTCGTCGGGTGACTCCGCCCAGCCGTACATGATCTTGAGGGCGTCGTCGCGGTGGCGCTCCAGGAAGGGGCGCACGGCGAACTCGCCCGTCGCGTACGGCGTGAGCACGGCCAGCGTGTCCATCGCCGCGTGCAGGTGGTCGAGCCCGTGCACGGCCGTGTGCTCGGTGGCCGGCCAGCCGCTCCACATGTCCAACGCCGCCGGCGAGGCGCACTCGCGCACCAGCTCGGCCGCCTGCGGGTAGGGCAGGGGCAGCGCGTCGTGCAGGGCCGCGGCGACGTGGGCGACGCGGGCCTTCAGCTCGAGCCCGTCGAGCCCGCCCAGGGCCTGCGCGGTGAAGCGGTCCCGCGGGAACGGCGCCCAGGCGGCGGCCAGCCCGTCGGCCAGCACCGACACGGACCGGGCGTTGATCATTTCTTTCAGGGGTTGGGCCACGCGCCAACTGTGCCAGCCGCCACCGACAATCTTCCGCCCGCTGATCTGGATGCCCGCCGGTCGGAACGCCACCGGTCGGGACGCCCGCCGGCTACGGTGCCTGCCCGGTCGCGATGCTCGCCTACGTCGCGGAGCGGGTGCCGGCGGGAGTGGGGCACGGGTGCCGGCGGGAGCGTGGCACGGGTGCCGGCCTGAGTGGAGCACGGGTGCGGGCGGGAGTGGGGCACGGATGCGTTCGTCGCATCCGCGCCGCCCGTTTCGTCATGCCCTGTCGGGGTCGTCCTGGGCGGTCAGGCCGGTGAAGTACGCCTTCATCGAGGGGTAGTAGTCGTCGAAGTCCGGCGTGGGGGAGCCGTCGCGGGAGGCCACGAGCAGGTCCAGGTAGTACTCCCAGCCGGGGCCGATCTCGCCGAGGCCGTCCTCTGTTTCGAGGTGCTGGACGAAGCGCAGCTCCGTCGTGCCGCCCGCCTCCGACAGCAGCAGCTCGAGGTGCCAGGCCCCGTGCTCGTCCAGCGACGACACCGCCAGCCGGCGCGGCGGGTCGCAGGCGTCGATGCGCATGTCGTACCAGGGCGTCTGCTCCTCGAAGAGCAGCTGCACCTTGATCGTTCGCCCGGGCCCCGCGTCGCCCTCCCAGGGCCCGAACCAGCGGGCCGTGCGCTCGGGCTCGGTGAGGCTGGCCCACACGTCCTCGGCGGGCGCGCGGAAGGTCCGGGTGAGGACGAGGTCGCTGCCCCCGTCCGTACGGAACAACCTGCCTGTGGGGATGAGACTCATGCGGTGCCTTCCTTCCTGCTGTCCGCGGCGGCGTCACGGCGCTCGCGGCGGGTCCGGTAGACCTCTGTTTCCAGCGCGTCGAGGCGGTGCTCCCACCCGGAGGGCCGGACGAACGGGGTGAGCCACGCGATGAGCTCGGTGAACGGCCCCGGGTCGAGCGTGTAGAAGCGCTGCCTGCCGACGAGCTCCGCGCGCACCAGCCCGCTCTGCCTGAGCACCCGCAGGTGACGGCTCACGGCGGGCCGGCTGATCGCGAAGCGCTCGGCGACCTCGCCGGCGGACAGCCGCCCGTTCCTGAGCAGCACCAGGATCTGCCGCCGCACCGGATCGGCGATCGCACCCGCCACCTCGTCCACCCGGAAAGTGTAACCTACTGGTTACGCGTTTCGCCAGAGGGGTCGGCGGAGATCCGGCTGTCGAGGCAGCAGCGGACGAAGTCCTGGACGATCGGGTCGGCGTCGTCGGCCGGGTCCCAGGCGACGCCGACCCGGGTCGGGCTGATGCCGCTCACCGGCCGGTACGTGACGCCGGGCCGCGCGTAGAAGCGGGCGGCGGACTCGGGCGCCAGGGCGACGCCGTACCCGTTGGCGATCGCGCTGAGCCATTCGTCCGGCTGGGCGGCCACGGCCCCGATGCGCACAGGACGGCCGTCGCGCTCGTCCGCGCCCACCCAGAAGTCCCGCCACGGGCCCGTCTCCTCCGGAGCCGCGACGAACGGCTCGTCCCACAGCTCGCTGAAGGGGATCAGGTCCCGCGTGGCGAGCGGGTGCGACGAGGGCAGGGCGATCCAGCGGGGCTCGCTGAACAGCACCTCCACCCGCAGGCCGTCCTGCCCGGGGAAGGGTACGCGGAGCAGGGCGACATCGACGTCCCCGTCGGCGAGTCCGGCGGTCGGGTTGGACCACGACGCCTGGCGCATGTCGGCCCGCCAGCCCGGCCGGCGGCGCGCGAACGCGGCCACGATCTCCTGGGTGGCCTCGTTGGCGGCGCTGGCCAGGAAGCCGACCCGCAGCACGCGGGCCGCGCGGTCGGCCGCGTGCCGGGTCTCGCGCAGTGCCCGGTTCCAGACGGCCAGCAGCTCGGGGGCCCGCTCGGCCAGCGCCCGGCCCGGCTCGGTGAGGGCCATCCCGGTCCGCGACCGGGTGAAGAGCAGCACCCCGAGCTGGGCCTCCAGCTGCTTGATCTGCTTGGTGAGAGCCGGTTGCGACACGTAAAGCCGCTGGGCGGCGCGGGTGAGCCCGCCTTCCTCCGCCACGGCGATGAAGTAGCGCAGCAACCGCGTGTCCACATCCATGCCATCAGGTTATAGATGCAGGTATTGGACGCCAGGGTGCCACTCGGTAAGGCTGGTGAGGGAACACCGGATCGAACGGAGGTCGTTCGTATGTTCACCGCGTATGTGGTGGTCACCGCCGTCACGATCGTGGCCAACGCCGCGGCGGCGATCGCCGACTTCGCGGGCGCGAGGGCCGTTCTCGCCAACGCGGGCCAGGTGGGCGTCGCACCGTCCTGGGTCCCGTGGCTGGGCGCGCTGAAGGCCGCCGGGGCGGCCGGGCTCGTGCTCGGTCTCCTGGGCGTCCGGATCCTGGGGCTCGCGGCCGCGACGGGGCTGGTGCTGTTCTTCCTGGGCGCGGTCGCCGTGCACGTCCGCGCCCGGGTGTTCGGCAACATCGTCTTCCCCGGAGGGTTCCTGGCGCTGGCGGGCGCGTCGCTCGCCCTCGCCGCCGCACACTGACCGCCCGGGGCCGCTGGAGCGGGGAGGGGCGGGTCAGGTGGTGGTCTCGCGCCAGCGGTTGGTGATGGGCAGGCGGCGGTCGCGGCCGAAGTTCTTCGGGGTGATCTTGGGGCCCGGGGGATACTGGCGCCGCTTGTACTCGGCCAGGTCCACCAGGCGGATCACCCGCGTCACCAGCGCTGGGTCATGGCCGGCCGCGATGAGCTCCTGCGAGCCCATGTCCTTCTCCACGTAGTCGTCCAGCAGCCGGTCCAGCACCTCGTACGGCGGCAGCGAGTCGGTGTCGCGCTGGTCCGGCCGCAGCTCGGCGCTCGGCTCCTTCACGATCGAGTTCTCCGGGATCGGCCGCTCGGCCTGGAGCAGGAACCCGGGGTCCGAGTGGGCGTTGCGCCACCGGGACAGCTCCCACACCATCGTCTTCGGCACGTCCTTGATCGGGGCGAAGCCGCCCGCCGAGTCGCCGTAGAGGGTGGAGTAGCCGGTGGCCAGCTCGCTCTTGTTGCCGGTCGTCAGCACCAGGTGGCCGTGCTCGTTGGACAGCCCCATGAGGATCATGCCGCGCACCCTGGCCTGGAGGTTCTCGGCGGCCAGGCCCGACAGCTCGATCTCCTTCTCGAACGCGTCGACGATGTCGGCGATCGGCGCCACCCGCGAGGAGACACCCTGCCGCCGCACCAGCTCCTCGGCGTCGGCCAGCGAGTGGTCGGAGGAGTAGCGGGAAGGCATGAGCACCACGTTGACGCGCGAGGGGCCGATGGCGTCGGAGGCGATCGTGGCGGTCAGGGCCGAGTCGATCCCGCCGGAAAGGCCCAGGATGACCGACTGGAAGCCGTTCTTGGCCACGTAGTCGCGCACCGCGAGCACCAGCGCCGAGTAGACCTCCCCGTGCAGGTCCAGCCGCTCCGCGATCGGGGCGGGCACGGGCGGGTAGGGCGCGACCGGGTCCTCCGACAGCACCAGGCGCTCGACCGTGATCGTGGAGCCGTCGCCCGCGTCGTACGGGTACGTGCCCGGCTCGGAGCCCGCGACCGGCAGGCCGTCCAGGTCCACGACCAGGAGCTCCTCCTTGAACTGGCCGGCCCGCGCCACCAGCTCGCCCGTGCCGTCCACCACGATCGAGTCGCCGTCGAAGACCAGCTCGTCCTGCCCGCCGACCTGGTTGACGTAGACGAGGGCGCACCCGGCCTCCCGGGCGCGCCGCGCGCACAGCTCCAGCCGTACGTCGTCCTTCTCCTTCTCGTACGGGGAGGCGTTCGGCACCACCAGCAGCCCGGCCCCCGCCTGCCCCACGACGGAGACGGGACCGCCCTCCTGCCAGAGGTCCTCGCACACCGCGATCGCCACGTCCACCCCGTGCAGCCGGAAGACCGGCAGCCGGTCACCGCGGACGAAATAGCGGTATTCGTCGAACACCCCGTAGTTCGGCAGGTGGTGCTTGGCCGTGCGGGTGACCACCTCGCCTCGGTAGAGCAGCGCGGCGGCGTCCAGCGGGGCGCCCTTCGGCTGCCCGACCCGCGGCGCCAGCCCGGCGCGGTCGACGTAGCCGACCACCACCGGCAGGTCGCCCAGGCCCTCCTGGACCAGCCTGCGCGCGACTTCCGCCAAAGTCCTGATGCTGGCGTCCACGAAGGACGTCCGCAGCACCAGGTCCTCGACCGGGTAGCCGGTGAGGAACATCTCGGTGAAGACCACCAGGTGAGCGTCGCGCTCGGCGGCGTCGCGGGTCCACGCGACCAGCTGGTCCGCGTTGGCGCTCAGGTCGCCTACGGTCGGGTTCGTCTGGGCCAGGGCAATGCGCAGTTGTGCCACGTGAACAGCCTAGTACGGGACGATTTTTATCGTCAAAGCGACGAAAAGCAGATCATTTCCCGCCGGGAGTGACCAGCCCCGACTCGTACGCGGCCATCACCAGCTGCGCCCGGTCGAACAGCCCGAGGTGCTCCAGCAGCGACTTGACCATGAGGCTCACCTCCTCCTCGGGCAGCGACAGCGTCTGCCCGATCTGGCGGTTGGTCAGGCCGCGCGCGACGAGCTTGAGCACGTCCAGCCGCTCGTCGGAGAGCCCGGCCAGCGCCGGGGGCGAGTCGGGGTCGGTACGCCCGGCGAACGCCGAGATCAGCCGCGTGGTGACCGCGGGGTCGATGAGCGCGTCCCCGGCAGCCGCGGCCCTGATCGCGGCCAGGAACTGCTCCGGGGGCGACGTCTTCAGCACGAACCCGCTGACCCCGGCCCGCAGTGCCGCGTACAGGTTCTCGTCGCTGCCGAACGTGGTCATCATCACGACCTTCGGCGGCCGTTCGCCGGCCAGGATCCGGCGGGCGGCGGCCAGCCCGTCCAGGCGCGGCATCTGGATGTCGAGCAGCACCACGTCCGGCCGGGTGTCGCGGACGCCCGCGATCGCCTCCTCGCCGTTGGCCGCCTCGCCCGCCAGGGCCACCCCGTCCTCGCTCGCCAGCATGGCCCGCAGCCCGGCGCGCACGAGGGCCTGGTCATCGGCCACCAGCACGCGCAGCACGCCCCGGTCGGCAGCCCCGGGCACGGGCGGGGGCGCGGGCTCCTCCAGGCGCTGGGCCAGCATGTCGCCCTCCAGGCGCCTGAGCCCGGCCGACAGGTCCAGTCCCAGCTCGTCGCGCCACACGGCGCGCGCCCTGCGCAGCGCCGCCAGCGCGTCGCCCTGGCGGCCCATCCGGTAGAGCGCGAGCGCCAGCAGCCGCCAGGCCTCCTCCCGCAGCGGGTACGCCGTCGCGTGCGCCTCCAGGTCCGCCACCAGCGACGTCGCCCGGCCCAGCGCGAGCCCGGCGTCGGCGCGCCGCTCGACGGCGATCAGCCGCAGCTCCTCCAGCCGGCCCGCCTCGGTCGCGGCCCAGCTCAGCTCCTCGAACTCGGCCAGCGCCGGCCCCCGCCACAGCCCGAGCGCGGTCTCCATGGCCGCCCACACCTGCGCCGGCCCGCCGTCGGACTTCACCAGGCTCTCGAAGTGCCAGGCGTCGACCTGATCGGTGCGGGCCCGCAGGGCGTACCCCGGCGGCGCGGAGACCAGCACGCCGGCCTCCTCGCGGGGCGCGCGGCCGGGTTCGAGCGCGCGGCGCAGGCGGGAGACGTAGCCCTGGATCGTGGACAGGGCCTGGGCGGGCGGGCTGCCCGGCCAGAGCTCGTCGATGAGCGTGTTCACGGGCACGGCGCGGCCGCCGGCGACGAGCAGGCGCGCGAGCACCGCCCGCTGCCGCTGGCCGCCGAGGTCGAGTGGGGCGCCGTCGGCCCAGGCTTGGAACGGTCCGAGCGCGGTGAAGGTCAGCATGTCAGGCGTAACTGTAGAGGGAAGAAGCAGCTCGGGTATATGGCGAAATTTCACAGCGGCAGCTCCGCCTCGACAAGGGTGCCCCCTCCTTCGGCCTCCCGTACCACGCAGGTGCCGCCCAGCTCGGCGGCGCGCTCGCGCATCGAGGTCAGCCCGACGCCCGCCCGCGCGTCCGGGGGGATCCCGGCGCCGTCGTCGGTGATGGTCACCCGCAGGCAGGTCTCGCGTTGCAGCGCGATCGCGATCCGGGTGGCGCCGGAGTGCTTGCGGGCGTTCGTGAGGGCCTCCTGGACGATCCGGTACGCGGCCACCTCGACCGCCGCGGGCAGCCCGCCGAGGTCGCCGCAGACCTCGACCGGCATGCCGGCCAGCTCCTCCACCGCCCCCGCCAGGCCCAGCTCGTCGAGGGCGGGCGGGCGCAGGCCGTACACGAGCTGCCTGATGTCGCCGCTCACCGCGTCCATGCCGGCCCGCAGGTCGGCCAGCAGCCGCTCGGCGCGCTCCGGCGCGTTGCGCATGGCCAGCCGCGCCGTGTTGATCGACATGGCCATGCCGGTCAGCGACTGGCCGAGCCCGTCGTGCAGGTCGCGGCGCAGCCGCCGCCGCTCCTCCTCGCGCGCGGTCAGGATCCGCTCGCGGGAGCGCTGGAGCGCGGCCGTCAGGCGCACGGCGTGCGCCGCGTCGGCGATGTACGGCGTGAGCGTCGCGATCACCCGCTCGTCGTGCGCCGCCGCGAACCTGCGCCGGTCCGTCGGCCCGACCAGCAGCAGCCCGACCGGCTCCCCGTGCCACACGGGATCATCCGGGCCGGCGCGTCCAGGGAGCCCGAGGTGGTCGTGGTGCCGTCGAGCTCGACCGCCACGCCGGTCACCGACAGGCCCTCGCGCAGCACGTCCAGCGTCGCCAGCAGCCCGTGCACGGGGTCGGCGTGCTGCAGCCGGTGCCGCAGCCGGCCGGCCAGCGCGGCGGGGACGCCGGTGCTGCCGTACAGGAGCCGGTCCACGCCGCGCTGCATGCCGCGGCGCATCGGCTGGAAGGCCGCCCCCGCGAACACCGCCGCCGCGATCCCCGCGACCCGGTCCACCTCGGCCAGGAACAGGCTGGAGGCGGTGCTCACCGCCACGTACACGCCGGTGGTCACGATCGCCAGCCCGGTGCCGATCAGCGCCCTGGTGATCAGCGTGTCGATGCCGAAGAGCCGGTAGCGCAGCACCGCCACCGCGATCGCCGCCGGGATCAACGGGATGAACAGCGTCGCCACCCACCAGACCGGGTCGCCCAGCATCCACGGGATCAGCAGCCCGGGCAGCGTCACCAGCAGCCACAGCAGCTGCCGCCGCTCGACCGCGTCCCCCCGCCTGAACCGCACCACGAGCGAGACGAACGCCAGCGCCATGGCTGCCGACACCATCAGGTGGGCCGGCTCCCGAAACGTTTTCTGCCCGCTCAGCACGGCGCCCCAGTCGAGCGCCATGCCCAGGACGGCCAGCACGATCACCCCGCGCCAGCGCCTGGACAGCAGCCGGCCGACCGGGTAGAGGAGCGGGAGCAGCACGCCGAGGGTGAGCTGCAGGACGTGCCACGAGAGGTTGACGACCGGCCAGCCGGCGGCGGGGTGGCCGTACACGAGGTGTACCAGGTTCGCGGACAGGATGTTGGCCGCGGCGCTCAGCCCGCCCGCGCACAGCAGCCAGCCGATCACCAGCCGCGGCCTGCTGTGGACGAGGATCGCGCCGAAGACCGGGAACGCGGTGCCCGCCATGTCCTCCGGCGCGAAGGGCAGCGGCGTCCACGAGGGTTGCGGCAGCTGGGCCGTCACCCAGATGTCGGTGAGCTCGAACACGACGGCGAGCGTGGCCATGCCGATCGCCACGCCTCGCGCCAGACCTGCGCGGCGCATCCCACCCGTCCTTCCCACCCCATGGCTGGGTGGAAATTATCGGGCGCCTGTCGCCGTCCGATCAAAATTTTCTCAACGCGGCGTCATGCCTGCTCAAGAGGGTCGGAGCGGCGCGCCGGATCGCGGCGTCTGATGGCGGGGCCGAGCAGGAGCATGCCGATCGCCGAGGCCGCCCCGACCGCGCCGATCGTGAACCACAGCGGCCGCGTGCCCAGCTCCAGCAGGGGCCCGCCGATCAGCGGCGCCAGCACCGCCGCCAGCGACCACGCGAACCCGAACAGCCCCGAGTAGCGCCCCCGCAGCTCGGCCGGGGCCAGCGCGGCCACGACGGCGCCGGGGATGCCCGCCGTGATGATCTCTCCCGCCGTCCACACCGCGATCGTGGCCGTCAGCCCGAGCGTGTTCGTGACGAACGCGGTCATCGCGAACCCGGCCCCCATCACGGCCAGCCCCAGCGCGAACGTACGGGCCGGGTCCCGGCGCCCCAGCCAGCCCGACACGAGCGGCTGCACGACGACGATCAGCACCCCGTTCAGCGCCATGGCCAGCCCGTACTCTCCGGGCGACAGCTTCACCACGCCGGTCATCGCCACCGGCAGCATGGTCATCGTCTGCGAGTAGACCAGCGCGTTGCCCAGCGCGACCAGCGTGAACCCGACCATGACCCGGTCGCGCAGCACCATCCCGAAACCGCCCGCGGACTGCCGGCCCGCCGGCCTGGTCTCGGGCACCGCCCGCCACACCAGCACGGCGAAGACCACGCTCGACAGCGCGTCGATCCAGAACAGCCAGACGAACCCGAGCCCGGCCAGCCACCCGCCGGCCGTCATGCCGACCGCGTAGCCGAGGTTGATCCCCCAGAACAGCAGCCCGTACGCCCGGGGCCGCTCCTCGGGCGAGACCAGGTCGGCGACCAGCGCGTTCGAGGCCGGCCGGTAGATGTCGATCACCAGGCCGAGCACGAACATCGAGGCCAGGATCGCCGGCAGCGAGGTGCTGTAGCCCAGCGCCAGCATGGCCGCGGCCGTGGCCAGCATGCCGCCGGACAGCGTGGCCCGCCGCCCGATCCGGTCCGTGAGCACGCCCGCGATGAACTGCGACAGCAGCGAGCCCGCCCCGAACGCGCCCATCACCAGGCCCGCGGTGCTGACCGACAGGCCGCGGCTCTGGGTCAGGTAGACGCCGGTGAACGGCATGACCATGGTGCCCAGGCGGTTCACCAGGGTGCCGCCCCACAGCGCCCAGAACGGGCGGGGCAGCCCGCCGACCTTCGACTGCAGGAAGGGTGGCAGGAAGGGTGGCTTCTCGACAGTTGTGCTCGACACGCGACAAGCGTGAGATCTCCGTTTTGTCGGCGCGAACGATTTAGCGCACACTAAAAGCATGTCTGTCACGTGGGTGCTGAGGCCGGAGGACGTGGCGCGCATCAGGTTCGCGTTCTCGCCGATGTGGGAGCTGGTGGCCAGCCTGCGCACCCTCCAGCAGCCGGCCAGGCAGTCGATCCACCTGCCCTGGATCAAGGCCGTACGCCCCCGGCTGGCCGGGCTCGACCTGGCCGAGGTGTTCGCCCTCGTGCCACCGGCCGGCTACCTGGCCGACTTCATCACCCCGCCGCCCGACACGCCCCTGCCCGACTTCGCCGCCGAGCTCGACCGGGTCAGGGGCACCGACCCCGGGCGGGCACGGCAGGAGGCCGCGCTGGTGCGGGGCACGGACCCGGCGGTGATCGAGCGGTTCATGGCCGACCCGGCGGCCGGCGTGGCCAGGGTCGCGGACGCGCTGGAGGCGTACTGGCGGGAGTGCTTCGCCGAGTTCTGGCCCCGCGTGTACGCGCTGCTCGAACGGGACGTGCTGCTCCGGTCGCGGCAGCTCGCCCAGGGCGGGGCGCGCGAGCTGTTCGCCGCCCTCGACCCCGCCGTGGTGTGGACCGGGGAGCGGCTGCTCATCGACCGGCCCTGGTGCGCTACAGGCGGGCTGCACGGCGACGGGCTCGTGCTCGTGCCGAGCGCGTTCTACTGGCCGGCCGTGGCCGTGATGTCGGCGCCGTACCAGTCGATGCTCGTCTACCCCGTGCGGGGCGTCGGCACGCTGTGGGAGCAGGGCCCGCCGCCCGCCCCCGGCGCGCTCGCCGCGCTGATCGGCAGGAGCCGGGCGCAGATCCTGCTCGCGCTCGCCGAGCCCGCCACCACCTCGGCGCTGGCCACCCGCATGGCGCTCACGCCCGGCGCGGTCAGCCAGCACCTGGGCGTGCTCAGCGGCGGCGGGCTCGCGGTGGGGATGCGGGTCGGCAAGCAGGTCGTCTACCGCCGCACCCCCGCCGGGGACATGCTCGCGGGCGCTCCGGCGTAGCGCCCGCGGCTCCGGCCGTCACGTCTCAGGCCCACCTTTCAGGCGTAGCGCTTGGACTCCAGCAGCCAGTCCAGGTGGGCGCGCGGCGCCGCCAGGTACGCGCAGGCGACCTTGCTGACGTCCCGGGCCGTCTTCGGCTCCAGGTCGTCCAGCGGCAGCCGCCTGGCGGCCTTGCGCATGTCCTGGCAGCGCCCGGCGATCCGCTCCAGCACCCAGGCCGTCGCCTCGCGCTCGCTCAGCCCGAGCTGGCGCATCGCCAGCACCACGAAGTTGTGCACGTCGCCGCGCTCCTTGGGCCGCGAGGCCACGTCGTTGCACCAGGCGGTCACGTCGCTGCAGGCGTTCACCAGCAGCTGCCAGGGCTCCGACTCGTGCACCCAGGCCGGCACCTCCACCCGCAGGCACGGCTCGACCAGGTCGTACAGGTAGGGCCCCACCGTGCCCCTGCGCAGCGCCGGGTACTCCTCCAGCGTCGGCATCCGCCCCGCCGCCCGGTTGTCGGCCTCGGTGCGGCAGGCGTCGTACTGGCTCTGCAGCCCGACCGCGAACCTGGCCCGCCACCGGTCGCTCATCCGCACGCTCGTCACCCGCCACAGGTCGGCGAAGGCCGCCTCCAGCGGGTGGCGCGCCGAGCCCTTGAGCATGCCGTGGAAGATGTCCAGCGGGCCCGACCGCTCGTCCAGCTCGTCGTCCAGGTGGAACAGCCAGGTCAGCCACTGCGCGAACAGCGCCGCCGCGGCCGCGTCGAACTCGGCGAACGCCCGCCCCGCCATGCGGTGGTAGCCGACGCCGGGATCGGCCCGCAGGCCGGTCCTCCTGGCCCAGTCGATGACCGCGGCCTCGATCGCGTAGACGGCCGGGTGCATCCGGCACGGCGCCGCCATCGCGGGCACCGTCTCGGTGAGCGGCAGCAGCGCCAGGGCGGCCGAGCCGCCCCTGCGCGGCAGCGGCAGCAGGGACGACAGGGCCGAGCGCAGGGCGGTGCGCACCGTGGCCAGCACGGTGGTCGTCGTGGTGCTGCTCGCAGCGCCTATCACTGGGCCTCTCACTGGGCCTTTCACCGGGTTTTTCGCTGGGCTCTTCATCGAGCTCTTCACTGGGGTCTTCACCGGCATCTTCACTGGGACCTTCACCGGGACCTTCACAGGGGTCCGAAAAGCCAGTTGCCCGCGGCGTTGGGGTCGTCGCTGCGGTAGAAGTCGGCGGCGGCCAGGACCAGCTCGTCCACGGTCAGCGCGCCCCTGCCCGCCCGGTCCAGCCGGTCGAACGCCTCGTCCACGTCGTCGTAGGCCACCCCGAACGCGCACAACATCGTCCGGAACTCGCCCGGCCCGATCTCCCCGTCGTCGTCGCCGTCGCACAGCTCCGCCACCGCCACCGTGGCCGGCCGGAACACCGGGTCGTAACGGTCGCCCTTGACGAACGCCGCCGTCATCCCCCTCCGGAAGTCCGGGCGCGCGATGCCGGAGTCGCCGTCGCGTTCGAGCGCCTCCGACAGGGTGGACCAGATGCCGTCGAAGCTGTCCACGAGACTCGCTCCGGTGACCGAGGTGGGGGACTCCCCGAAGCCCACCAGGATGCGGGCGCCCAGCCCCAGCAGGTCCTCACGCTCGACGACGCCGTTGCCGCTCGCGTCGATGTGGTCGAACGCCCGATCGAGCTTGTGATTGAGCAGGTCGATAGCCACCAATGCCTCCCCCG
Organism: Nonomuraea sp. NPDC049709; assembly: GCF_040674815.1. NCBI lineage: Bacteria > Bacillati > Actinomycetota > Actinomycetes > Streptosporangiales > Streptosporangiaceae > Nonomuraea > Nonomuraea sp. NPDC049709. The sequence goes on along the minus strand of NZ_JBFANM010000005.1, from coordinate 87,274 downwards.
AGACTGACTGCGTGATCACAGTAAGTCGGGGCGGGCCCTTTGTCAGCGAGGCTCGCACCGGCACCCCCCGTAACGTGTGCGAAACACGGACACGGCATGCTGGTATTTAGCCTGTACTGTCTGTCTAACGAGGGGATGCTGTGGACCGCCAGCAGGAGTTCGTGCTCCGCACGCTCGAGGAACGCGACATCCGGTTCATCCGGCTGTGGTTCACTGACGTGCTCGGCTTCCTCAAGTCCGTGGCCATCGCGCCCGCAGAGCTCGAAGGGGCCTTCGCCGAAGGCATCGGGTTCGACGGTTCGGCGATCGAGGGCTTCGCCCGCGTCTACGAGTCGGACATGCTCGCCAAGCCCGACCCGGCCTCGTTCCAGATTCTGCCCTGGCGCAGCGAGACGCCGGGCGCGGCGCGCATCTTCTGCGACATCCTCATGCCCGACGGGTCGCCGTCCCACGCCGACCCGCGCTGGGTGCTCAAGCGCACGCTCGCCAAGTGCGCCGACATGGGCTTCACGTTCTACACCCACCCCGAGATCGAGTTCTTCCTGCTGAAGAACCGGCCCGAGCCCGGCGAGCGGCCCGAGCCGATCGACTCCGGCGGCTACTTCGACCACACCCCGCACAGCTCCGGCCACGACTTCCGCCGCCAGGCGATCATGATGCTGGAGTCGATGGGCATCTCGGTCGAGTTCAGCCACCACGAGGGCGCGCCCGGCCAGCAGGAGATCGACCTGCGCTACGCCGACGCGCTCACCACGGCCGACAACATCATGACCTTCCGCCTGGTCATGAAGGAGGTCGCGCTGGAGCAGGGCATCTGGGCCTCGTTCATGCCCAAGCCGTTCACCGAGCACCCGGGCTCCGGCATGCACACCCACATGTCGCTGTTCGAGGGCGACCGCAACGCCTTCTACGAGGCCGGCTCCGACTACCGGCTGTCCAAGATCGGGCGCTCGTTCATCGCCGGGCTGCTCAAGCACGCCGCCGAGATCACCGCCATCACCAACCAGTGGGTCAACTCCTACAAGCGGCTCTGGGGCGGCGCCGAGGCCATCGCCGGCCAGGGCGGCGAGGCGCCCTCCTACGTGTGCTGGGGCCACAACAACCGCTCCGCGCTGGTCCGGGTGCCGATGTACAAACCGCACAAGGGCGGCTCCACGCGCATCGAGTTCCGCTCGCTCGACTCGGCGTGCAACCCCTACCTGGCCTTCGCGCTGATCCTGGCGGCCGGGCTGAAGGGCATCGAGGAGAGCTACGAGCTGCCGGCCGCGGCCGAGGACAACGTCTGGACGCTGACCAGCGCCGAGCGGCGCGCCCTCGGCATCCAGCCGCTGCCCGGCTCGCTCAACGACGCCATCGAGGTCATGGAGCGCAGCGAGCTGGTGGCCGAGACGCTGGGCGAGCACGTCTTCGACTTCTTCCTGCGCAACAAGCGGTCGGAGTGGCGCGAATACCGGCGCCACGTCACCGAGTTCGAGCTCGGCCGCTACCTGCCCGTGCTCTGAGCCGTTCCGGCTGACAGGGGGCCTCGCCGCCGGCGAGGCCCCCTGTGCCGTCAGCCGTGGAACTCGCGGACCTCGATCGGGAGCAGGGCCACCGCCCTGGCCATCCTGCGGGCCCATTCGAGCGCGGCGTCCAGGTCGGGCGCCCGGATGATGGTGAAGCCGCCGATGTGCTCCTTGCCCTCGGTGTACGGGCCGTCGGTGGCCAGCACCTCGCCCTCGCGCAGCCGCACCACGGCGGCCTCCTCCGCCGGTCGCAGCGCGCCGGAGAAGACCCACGCGCCGGCCGCCTTCATCTCCTCCTCGAGGGCGTACAGGTCCCGCATGACGGGGTCCAGGATCTCCGGCCCCGGCGGCGGGCCGTCAGGCTGGAACATGGTGAGCACGTACTGCTTCATGAGCCTTCCTTCCGTGAGTCTCTCACCTCCTGAACGAACGGCGCGGGCCCGGATCGACACCCCGGGCGGGATCGAAAACGATGGCTTCGAGCAGGCCCGCCTCGGCGCGGTCCACGATGCGCGCGCCCATCGCCGGAGCCGGGTCGCCGCCCTTGACCCGCGTCAGGAGGCTCTCCCACCTGCGCTGGTGGCGCGCGAACGTCCTGGGCGCCACCACCCGGCCCCTGGCCAGCTGCCCGGCCAGCGCCGCGTCCGCCGGCGCGTCCAGCAGGAGCAGGTGGAAGCTCGCGTTGTGCCGGCGCGCCAGCCAGGCGAAGCCGCGCAGCACGTACGGGGCGCAGCCCCGGTTGTGCGCGACGACCGCATGCCCCTGGGTCAGGGCCTGCCGGATGCGGGTCACGTGGGTGACGAACACCACGGCGCGGCGCACCGGGTACGGGGCCCAGGTCAGCCTGCCCTGCCAGTGCCGCCTGGACTGCGACGAGTCGATCACCACGGCCGTCCCCGCGACGACGGGCAGGCTCTCCGCGCCGTGCAGGCCGTACAGGCGTTCGAGCAGGGTGGTCTTGCCCGCGCCCGGGAGCCCGGTCAGGATGACCAGGGACCCCGGCGGATAACGCAACCTCGCACCCTGCACAGGCCCACCCCCGCATGATCCGCCGTCTTGTCCCTGCTTGCGCAAGCATAGGCCGCGCTCTTACCAGCCTCTCCGAGGCCGGGCCAAGGTGCGCACCCCCGGACGGAAAGCGCATCCCTGAGGGCCGGCCGCGCTAAGGGGCCAGCCGTGCCGTCAGCTCTCCCACGGCCGTGCGCAGCGCGGCGAGCTCCGCCACGGCCTTGCGCAACTCGGTGAGCTCGGCGACGATCTCGGACAGTTCGGCCTCCGTACGGCGCTCCAGGGCCGCCGTGCGCTCGAACCGCTCGACGAACCAGGAGGCGATGGCCGCTGTGATGACGCCCAGCAGGGCGATCCCGGCGAGCATCAGCCCCGCGGCCACCAGCCGCCCTTCCGAGGTGACGGGGAAGCGGTCGCCGTACCCGACCGTCGTCATCGTGGTGAGCGACCACCACATGGCGTCGCCGATCGTCTTGATGTTCCCGTCCGGATTGCCGCGTTCCACGTCGAGGACGGCGATGCTGCCGACGACGGAGAGGAAGAGGGCGGTGCCGCTGACGTACACGACGGCGCGCAGGCGCAGCGGGAGCTGCACGCGCTCGGCGATGACGTGCAGCAGGAGCAGCGCGCGCAGCAGCCAGAGCGGGCGCAGGAGGGGGAGGAGGACGACCAGGAGGGCGGGGATGTTCCTGATGACGAAGCGCAGGCGGCGCGGGGCCAGGGCGACGCGGATGAGGTAATCGGCGGTGAACAGGGCCCATGTGACGACCTGGAGGTACCAGAACGCCTCGCGGGCGGGGGCGGACAGGCCGGGGACGACCACGGGGACTGCCCAGCCGAGTAAGAAGCCAAAGCCGATGAGGAGGAGCGCGAGGCTGGTGCGCCGCTCCCAGGAGGTCAGCCGGTCCATGCGGACAGTGTGCGGCACGGGCCCCGCCGTCCGGAGTGCCCCCCGTCACGTTCTGAATCAGGCGATTGGTCGCGAGGAGCGGGAGAACCCCGTTAAGGTACAGGCAGCGCCTTGATCGGCCTCACTCCCGGAGCGGTTCGGAGTGAGGCCGATTTTCGTTGCTTCTGACCCCCGAGTCACATCCGTGCGATGTCCGATGCGTAGCGTCGTCGTACCCGGGGTGGGGAAGTTTCGGGCCCCTTCGAGGCGTTGTGGAGTGGTACGGAGTGGCCGCCACAGGACCCCCAGCATCTTGGCAAACCGGGAGTCCAGTAAAATCGGCCTTCTCTTTATGATATTTCCGGACTTCTCGCCTTGTGTGGCGATATAGGAGGGTGTGGCATGACGACGGCTGCCCTGCAGACCGTGTTGACCGTTCCCGAGCGTTTCCGGGGGCCCGTGGGTGTCGCCAACGGCGGCTGGATCGCTGGGACCATGGCGGAGGCTCTGAACGGTGGTCGATCAGCCGTCGAGGTCACGCTGCACGCCCCTTCGCCTCTGGAGACGGAGCTGCGGCTGGAGCACATGGCCAACTCCGTGTCCCTCTTCCACGGCGACCAGCTGCTGGTCGAGGCCATCCCGGTGGCCGAGGACCTGGAGGGGCCGGGGTTCGTGCCGTTCAACGACGCGGCCCGCGCCGAGGCGGGGTTCGCCGGCCTGAAGGCCCACCCGTTCGCCGAGTGCTTCGCGTGCGGCCTGCGCGAGCCCGGTGACGGCCTGCGCATCTTCCCGGGCCCGGTGGAGGGCACGGACCTGGTGGCCGCGGGCTGGCGGGTGCCGTTCACCGTGGCCGGCGAGGACGGCGTGCCCGCCTCGATCGTGGGAGCGGTGCTCGACTGCATCACCGGCTGGGCCCACTTCGGCCCGGGCGAGAGCGCCCTGCTCGGCCGGCTGGCCGTGCAGATCCACGGCACGGTCGTCCCCGGCGGACGCTACTCCGTGGTGGCCCGCCCGACCGGCCGCGACGGCCGCAAGATGTACGGCCAGAGCGCCATCTACGAGGCGGACGGCACGCTCGTGGCCGCCGCCCGCGCCACCTGGATCGCTCCACGCTAGAACCGGTCACGCGCGAGGCCCCCGAGACCCTCGGGGGCCTTCGTCTTTCCGCCCGCCGGTCAGCCCGGCGAGGTGAGGCGGTCCACGACGGTGGCCACGCAGCGCTCGTCGAACAGGATCGTGTAGTGGTTGCAGTCCGGCACCACCTCGTCCCGCAGCCCGGGCAGCCGGGCGGCCCAGGGCCGGGCCAGGTCGTCGGGCAGCAGGCCGGTCTCCTGGTCGAGCAGCCCGCGCGGCGCCCTGAGCAGGAGCAGCGGCGAGGTGATCGCCTCCAGCGCGGCCGCGATCCGCGCCGGCTCCAGGCGCAGCCACCGCCCGTCCTCCAGCACCGCCTCCCCGACGGCTCGCGACCGCAGCGCGCCCTCGGGGCCGGTCAGGTCGTAGCGCACGTACGCCTCCACGTCGGCGTTCCAGCGGCCGGCGAAGGCCGGATGGGCCTGGAAGAACTCGACGTAGGCCTCGGCTGAGGGGTAGGTCTGCCGCAGCCGCGCCAGCGCCGGCCCCAGCGTGGCCTCCGTCGCCGCGTCCGCGTCCATGCCCTCGGGCAGCGGGGGCAGCGGGAGCCCGCCGTCCACCAGCACGACCCGGGCGAAGCCGCGCCGCGCGCCCACCAGGGCCGCCACGTACGCGCCCATCGAGTGCCCCGTCAGCACCGCGTCCGGCCCCGCCCCGACGTGCTCGGCCACGCGCAGCACGTCCTCGGCGTGCCGCGGCAGCCCGTACGGACCCGGCAGGGACGCGCTGTGCCCGCGCCCGCGCAGGTCCATCGCGACCATCGACCATCCCTCCGGCAGCCGCCGCCCCACCGCGCCCCAGGCCATCAGCGAGGCCGTGATCCCGTGCACTGCGATGATCTTGCGCGGCCCGGTCCCGAACGTGGCGATCCGCTGCCCGCCGACCTCATCGAATTCGACATCCATGGAGGGAGCTTAGGGGGAGCCGAAATGTGGGGAACAGGCCTGATAATTGCGTATATGCGCATTACCGTCATCGAACATGAGGCCGAGGCCGGGCTCGGCTACCTCGTCGGCTGGCTCGGGCTGACCTGCGAGGTCGTGCGTCCGTACCTGGGGGAGGAGGTCCCCGTACGGGCCGCGGACGGGCTGATCGTGCTGGGTGGCGCGGCGGCCGCATGGGAGGACGAGCGCAGCCCCTGGCAGCCCGCCACCCGCGACCTGCTGCGCCGGGCCGTCGATGACGCCACCCCCACGCTGGCCATCTGCCTGGGGGCGCAGCTGCTCACCATGGCCTGCGGCGGCACGGTCGAGCGCGGCGCGAACGGCCTGGAGGTGGGCGCCCGCGAGGTGACCGCGCTGCCCGCCGCCGCCACCGACCGGCTGCTGTCGGGCGTCGGGCGGGCCGTGGCCGTCCAGTACCACCAGGACGCCATGACGCGTCTGCCCGAGGGCGCCGTGCCGCTGATGACCGGCTCCCAGTACGCCAACCAGGCCTACCGGCTCGGCGAGGCCGCCTGGGCGGTGCAGTTCCACCCCGAGGCCACGCCGGAGATCTTCGCCTCGTGGACGGCGGACTCGGACCTCGACGCGGCCGAGGAGCTCAACGCCGAGGTCAAGGCCGCCGAACGGGATCTGGTCGCGACCTGGCGCCCGGTGGCGGAGGCGTTCGCCCACGTGGTCAGGAACGGCGCCCGCGCCTCCTGACGAGGGCGGGCGCGGCGCGGACGTGGTCAGAAGCGTTGCCCGCGTCTCCTGGCGTGGTCGGGCGCGTCGGGCGCCTCCTGACGAGGGCGTGTGCCAGTGCGTGCACGCCCGCCAGGACGAGCGGGAGCGCCACCAGCCCTGAACGCCCGGCGTGCACCGGCACCCCCGCCCGCCGCAGCCGCCGCCACGCCCACACCGCGTACGGGATCACGACGACGGGCGCGGTCACCACGCCCGGCGTGTAGCCCGATCGCCACGTTCACGTGCGCCTGCGGCACCTCCAGCCGCTCCCACGGCACGCCCGGGAAGCGCTCCTCCAGCCGGGGCCGGGCCGCCCGCGTCCACCGCGCCATGGTCACCAGCTCCTCGGCGTCATGCACCGCCCACGCACCCAGCAACCCCCACGCCACGGCGGTCGGCACCCGCCCAGGCGCCGCCGCCCCGCGCGCGCCCGCCACCGCCACCCCGCTGGAACCCGCTGCTGATGGGAGTTCGCCGCTCCGCGCACAGCCGCCGACGCCGCCACCCCACGCGTGCGCGCCATCATCCCCACCTTCCCGGCAGGCGCGCCCCGAAGGACGCACCTGCCAACCCGCGATCCCCGCAAAACGCAACGCAACGTTGCGTTTCATGCTACGGCGAAGCGGGCGAGAGCTGTCAAGATGGAGGGGTGCCCAGGATCGAATCCACCGCCGCGCGGCTCGCCAAGCTCGGCTTCGCCGACGGCGCCAGGGCCGCCCAGCTCGTCCGCCAGTCGGAGGCCGACCTCGACGACGTCCTGGAATCACTGGTGGACGTGGCCGATCCCGACCAGGCACTGGCCTCCCTGACCCGCCTGATCGAGCGCGAGCCCGCCGTGCTCGACGCCCTGCGCGCCGACGAGCACCTGAGGAGCGGGCTGCTGGCCGTGCTGGGTGTCAGCGCCGCCCTCGGCGAGCACCTCGTACGCCACCCCGGCCAGGTTGCGCTCCTGGCCCAGCCGCGCCTCGGCGGGGCAAGGGCCGAGCTGCTGCGCGCCGTCGGCGCCGAGCCGGACGAGAGCGAGCCGCTCGCCACGGCCCCCGACGCGCTGGTGGCGCTGCGCGTGGCCTACCGGGGCCGCCTGACACACCTCGCCGCCCGCGACCTCACCGGCCAGGCCACCCTGCAGGAGGTCACGGCCGAGCTGTCCGACCTGGCCGGCGCCGCGCTGGAGGCCGCGCTCGCCGTCGCCCGCACCGAGGTCGAGGCCGAGGAGGTCCGCTTCGCGGTCATCGGCATGGGCAAGTGCGGCGCCAGGGAGCTCAACTACATCAGCGACGTCGACGTGATCTTCGTGGCCGAGCCGCGGGAGGGCGCCGACGAGGCCAAGGCGCTGCGCGCGGCCACCCGGCTGGCCCAGGCCATGATGCGGGCCTGCACCGCCACCACCCCCGAGGGCTCGCTGTGGGAGGTGGACGCCGGGCTGCGTCCCGAGGGCCGATCCGGGCCGCTGGTGCGTACGCTGGCCAGCCACCTCACCTACTACCGGCGCTGGGCCAAGACATGGGAGTTCCAGGCGCTGCTCAAGGCCAGGCCCGTGGCGGGCGACCTGGAGCTGGGAGCCGCTTACGTCGAGGCCGTCAACGAGATGGTCTGGACGGCGGCCACCCGCGAGGACTTCGTCGAGGACGTGCAGGCCATGCGCCGCCGGGTCGAGGCGCACGTGCGCGCCGAGGGCGAGCGGCAGCTCAAGCTGGGGCCCGGCGGGCTGCGCGACATCGAGTTCGCGGTGCAGCTGCTGCAGCTCGTGCACGGCCGGCTCGATCCGCTGCTGCGCCGCCGGGCCACGCTGCCGGCGCTGGCCGCGCTGTCGCGGGGCGGCTACGTGGGGCGCGACGACTCGCGGGGGCTGGCGGAGGCGTACTCGTTCCTGCGGCAGGTCGAGCACCTGCTGCAGCTGCACCGGATGCGGCGCACCCACATCGTGCCCACCGACGAGGCCGACCTGCGCAGGCTGGGCCGGGCGCTGGGCATGCAGGCCGACCCGGTGGGGGAGTTCACGGCCCGGTGGCGGCGGCACGCGATGGAGGCGCGGCGGCTGCACGAGAAGCTGTTCTACCGCCCGCTGCTGCAGGCCGTGGCGCGGCTGCCCGAGTCGGAGGCGCGGCTGTCGACCACGGCCGCCGCCCACCGGCTCGAAGCGCTCGGCTACGTCGACCCCACCGGCGCGCTGCGCCACATCGCCAACCTCGCCACCGGGGTGTCCAGGCGGGCCGCCATCCAGCGCACGCTGCTGCCGGTGATGCTCGGCTGGTTCGCCGACACGCCCGACCCGGACGCGGCGCTGCTCGGGTTCCGGCAGGTCAGCGACAAGCTGGGCAGCACGCCGTGGTACCTGCGGCTGCTGCGCGACGAGACCGCCGTGGCCGCCAGGATGGCCCGCGTGCTCGGCACCAGCCGCTACGCCACCGGCCTGCTCATGCACGCCCCCGACGCGGTCGCCATGCTGGGCTCCGACGCCGAGCTGGCCGTACGCTCCCCGGAGTCGCTGCTCGGCGAGGCGTCCGCCGCGGTGTCCAGACACGCCGGCGATCCCGAAACCGCCGTCGCGGCCGTGCGGGCGCTGCGGCGCAAGGAGCTGTTCCGCACGGCGGTGGCCGACCTGTCCGGGCTCATCGACATCGAGGGCGTCGGGAGCGCGCTGTCGCAGCTCACGGACGTGACGCTGCAGGCCGCCCTCGACGCCGCGCTCAGCAGGGCCGCCGGCACCACCTCCTTCGCGATCATCGCCATGGGCCGGCTCGGCGGCATGGAGTGCTCCTATGCCAGCGACGCCGACGTCGTGTTCGTCCACTCGCCCCTGCCCGGGGTGGCGGAGCGCGAGGCCACCGACGCGGCCTTCGCCGTGGCCAACGAGCTGCGCCGGCTGCTGTCCCTGCCCGCCCCCGACCCGCCCCTGATCATCGACCCCGACCTGCGGCCCGAAGGCCGCCAGGGGCCCCTGGTGCGCACGCTGGCCTCCTACCGCGCCTACTACTCGCGCTGGTCGTCGCCGTGGGAGGCGCAGGCGCTGCTGCGGGCCAGGTTCTCGGCCGGGGACGCGGCACTGGGGGCGGAGTTCACGTCCATGGTCGACCAGCTGCGCTACCCGGCGGGCGGGCTGCGCGACGAAGCGGTCAGGGAGATCAGGCGGATCAAGGCCCGTATGGAGGCCGAACGGCTGCCGCGCGGCGCCGACCCCGCCCTGCACACCAAGCTCGGCCCCGGCGGGCTGTCCGACGTGGAATGGGTGGCGCAGCTCCTGCAGCTCCGCTTCGCCGGCACGCTGCCGTCCCTGCGCACCACCCGCACGCTGGACGCGCTGCGCGCGGCCGTGGCCGAGGGGCTGCTCGCCCCGGCCGACGAGGCGGTGCTGGCCGAGGCGTGGCGCTTCGCCTCGCGCATCCGGGACGCGCTCATGCTGGTGAAGGGGCGGCCGGGCGACAACGTGCCGCGCGACTCGGGCGAGCGCAAGCTGATCGCCCAGACGCTCGGCTACCCGCCGGACGGCTCCGAGGACTTCCTCGACGACTACCGGCGGGTGACGCGCCGGGCCCGGAAGGTGGTGGACCGCGTCTTCTACGGCGCCTGATCAACGGGCCTGATCATCGGGCCTGATCATCGGGCCTGATCGCTGGGTCTGATCCGTGCGTCATTGCGCTGCCACACGCCGTGGGTGTATCAATGCGCGGTGTTATCCGTTTATGTGGATCTGGCCCTCGGCCTGGTGGTGGCGTTCCTGCTGCTGTCGCTGCTGGTGAGCGGGCTCAACGAGGCTTTCGTACGCGTGCTGGCCATCCGCAGCAAGTTCCTGTGGGCCTATCTCAGGGACACCATGGACGGCGCCGACAAGAAGACCGGCTCCTGGTTGCCGGCCGGGGTGCTCGACGTGTTCCGGGTGCTGCCGTTCCTGCGCGACCCCCGTCCCCGGCACAACGACCTGCCCGCGCCCTCCGAGCCCGGCAGGATGCCGGAGCCCGAGACGCAGTCCGGCGACTCCATGATCAAACTGCTCTACGAGCGGGTCCGGGAGATCGACCACGCCAAGAGGGGAAAGACGAGCATCGCGAACATCCCGCCGGCGCGGTTCGCGATGGCGGTGATGGAGCTGGCGGCGGCGCAGGGCGGCGACGTCGAGCAGTTCCTGGCCAAGCTGCAGAAGATCGACAGCCCGCTGTACGGCCACCTCAAGGGCGTGTGGGAGACCGCGCAGCGCGACCTCGACCGGTTCCGGCAGGGCGTGGAGACCTGGTTCGACGGGGAGATGCAGCGGCTGTCCATGCTGTACAGGCGCTACGTCAAGTGGGTCGTCGCCGTGCTCGGCCTCGGGGTGACGCTGCTGTTCACCATGGACGGGCTGGAGTACGCCAAGACGCTGCTGCGCGACAACGCCTTCCGCGCCTCGGTGACGGCCGTGGCGGGGGCGGGGCCGGACGCGTACGACGAGCTCAAGGCGCGGTGCACCGGCGGCGATCCGGTGCCGTGCGTCACGGAGGTGCTCAGCCAGCCCGCCCTGGTCAAGATGATGGACCAGGCGCTGGTCAGCGTGTCGATCCCGGAGCAGGGCGACCCGAGCGTCCACTGGAACGGCGGCACGTGGTGGGATCGGATCAGCACGCCGAGCCACTGGCCGGGCTTCCTGCTGACGTACGTGGCGCTGCTGTTCGGGGCGCCGTTCTGGTGGGACGTGTTCCGGCGCATCACCGGGATCAGGTCGAGGCGCTGAGCGGCCCGCGTACGAAGGCGTTCCTCAGCCGCGTGCCCTGAGCCCCTCGAAGACGATCCGCAGCGTGCGGTCCCGCAGGTCCGGGGTCCAGCCGCCGAGCAGGGCGGCCTGGGAGGCGGCGGCGAGCAGGGCCATCACCTCGTCCGGCCGCACGTCCGCGCGAACCGCGCCGGCCTCCTGGGCGCGGCGCAGCAGCGCGCCTACCGGCTCCTCCAGCCGGCGCAGCGGCTTGTCCACGCGTACGTCCACCCCGCCGCCCGACAGCAGCGCGGCCACGGTCCTGCGGGCCGCCGCCTCCTCCACCACGTGCGTGAAGAAGGCGAACAGCGCGGTCTCCGGGGCACCCTCCCGGGCCTGTCTCGCGGCCTCCTCGGTCAGCCGGTCGAGCAGCGCCTTGACGATCGCGCCGAGCAGGTCGTTCTTGGTGGGGAAGTGCCGGAACACGGTCCCGATCGCCACCCCCGCCCGCGCGGCGACCTCCTCCGTCGAGGCGGAGGCGCCCCGCTCGGCGAAGACGGCCTCGGCGGCGGCCAGGATGCGCTCGCGGTTGCGCCGGGCGTCGGCGCGCAGCTGGGTCATCGGCTGGGCTCCCGTTGACAAGATGAGTGGCGACTCATTATTTTCCGATGGTGAGTGGAGGCTCATCTTAGACGGGAGCCAGCGATGAGCGCACGCGAGGTGTTCGACCGGCTGCGACGGGAGCTGACCGGCGACCCGGTGGCGGACGGGTTGGGGGCGGAGGGGTTGTGGGCGGAGGACGTCGTCGTGGAGACGCCGTTCGCGCCGCCCGGCGCGCCGCGCCGCTTCGAGGGGCGGCAGGCGTTCCTGGAGTACGCCCGCGCCGGCCGGGCCGCGCTGCCGTTCCGGCTGGAGATGGACGGCCTGGTCGTCCACGACACCGCCGACCCCGACGTGATCATCGTCGAGTACGAGCTGGGCGCCACCCTTCCCGGCACCGGGCAGCGCGTGTCAGCTCCGTTCGTCGGCGTGCTCAGGGCCCGCGGCGGCCAGATCGCGCACTGGCGCGAATACCAGGACCCGCTCGCCCTGGCCGCCGCGACCGGCCGCCTCCCCGATCTCGTCGCCGCACTATCGTTGGCCTGATGGAGACAGAGCGGCTGATCATGCGCCGGTGGCGCGACACCGACCGGACCCCCTTCGCCGAGCTGAACGCCGATCCGGAGGTGATGCGCCACTTCCCCAACAGGCTCACCCGCGAGCAGAGCGACGCCATGGTGGACCGGATCGAGCGGGACTTCGGGGTGTTCGGCTACGGGCTGTGGGCGCTGGAGGAGCGGGCGAGCGGGCGGTTCATCGGGTTCACGGGGCTGGTGCTGCAGACGTTCGACGCGCCGTTCCTGCCGGCGGTGGAGATCGGGTGGCGGCTGACGCGCTCGGCCTGGGGGCAGGGGTACGCGACGGAGGCGGCCCGGCGGGCCCTCGGCTACGGGTTCGAGGAGGCGGGCCTCGACGAGATCATCTCCATGACGGCCGTCGGCAACACGCGGTCCCGGGCGGTGATGGAGCGGCTCGGGATGACGCACGACGCGGCCGAGGACTTCGACCATCCGTGGGTGGCGCGGGACAGCCCGATCCGGCGCCACGTGGTCTACCGACTCAAGCGTCCGTAAGCCTGCCTCGAGCGTCCGTAGGCTCGCCGGGTCAGGCGGCCCGGTTAGTCCCCCCGGATCAGGCGCTCATCGCGTACAGGACGTCGCGCAGGCCGGGCTCCCGTCCGCGCAGCCAGACCAGGCGGAGGGCCAGCGTCGGCGCGGGGCAGGCGTCGTCCAGCGCCACCAGCGTCCCCGACGCCAGGTCGCCGTCCACCGCGAAGTCCGGCAGGAGCGACCTCCCGAGCCCCTGCCTGGCCCACTCCCGGGCGGTCGCGATGCTGGTCAGCTCCCGCCGCGGCACCTCCGCCCCGAACATCCGCTCCACCGCCATCCGGATCGAGCACTCCGGCGGCGACACCAGCAGCGTGCCGGCATCGGCTCCAGGACCCCCGTCCCGGCGCGGGCCCATGCCCGGCGTCACGACGCCTGGGGCCGCGACGCCTGGAGCCGCGACCAGCCGCAGCGTGACCTCGCCCACGTCGAGGAAGGCCAGCCCCGGCGGGGCCGCGAAGCCGAGCGTGCCGACCCGCATCCCGGAGTCGAGCAGCAGCGCCGCGTCCAGCCCGCCGCCGGCGACCTCGGCCAGCAGCTCCTTCCTGCCCAGCGTGCGCACGTCCACGTCCAGGTCGGGCCGGCGCTCCGCCAGGCGGCGCACCACGCCCGGCAGCCGGGTGGCGGCCAGCGTCTCGAGAGCGCCGACCGTGACCCGCCGCCGCTGCCCGGTGACGGCCCTGCGTACGTCCTCCGCGTGGTCCAGCAGCCCCTGCGCCCGCTCCAGCAGCGCATGTCCCTGCCCGGTCAGCACCATCCCCTGAGGGGTCCGCTCGAACAGCGCGACCCCGAGACCGCCTTCCAGCCGCCGCACCTGCTCGGAGACCGACGCCGGGGCGAGCCCGAGGTCGTTGGCGGCCCCCACCACGGTCCCGGCCCGCGCGACCGCCACGAACACCCGCACATGACGCAGCTCCACGCCCGCCAGCATACGGTTCCGCCACCATGCGCCTTCCGCGCGTGCCGCCGATCAGCAGGTGGAGTGGAACAGGCCGCCGACCGGGACGGTCCCGGCGAGCGAGTTGTACCGCTGGACGGCGGCGGTCGTCTCCTCCACGTACACCTCCACACCCTTCCCCTTCAGCAGCTCCAGCGTCTCGGGGCACGTCTCCAGGACCAGCTCCATGCCCCGGGACAGGACGATGGCCTGGCTGCCGTGGTCGAGCAGCTCCCGCACGTCCGCGGGCTGGATGCCGGGCCTGTGCCTGGTGCCGGTCTCGTTCCAGTCCCAGGGCCGCCCGCCGCCCGGGTAGAGCTTGAAGTCCTTGCCCTCGCCGAGGCCCTCGACCACCATCCGGCCCCAGGAGACGTGCGTGATCAGCGGGGATCGATGCTCCATGGCGCGAGACTACGTCGCGACGCGGGCGCAGGAGCCGACGGCTTTCCCGAATGCCCCGTCCGGATGCGCCTGTTGAGTGGACATATCGCGTTTCCGCAGGCTGAACCCCATGAAGCTTGCCGGTTTCTCCCTCGCCTACTTCCTCGTGCTCTTGGACACGACCGTGCTCACGATCGCCCTGCCGGACCTGCGCGCCTCGCTCGGCGGCTCCGTGGCCGGCCAGCAGTGGGCCGTGAACGCCTACACCGTCGCCTTCGCCGCCTCCCTGCTGACCGGGGGAGCGGTGGCCGACCGGTACGGGGCGGCCAGGGTGTTCAAGGCCGGGGTGGCGGCGTTCGGGGTGCTCTCGCTGCTGAGCGCGGCGGCCCCGCACCTCGGGGTGCTGGTCGCGCTGCGCGCCCTGCTCGGCGTGGCGGGCGCGCTGTGCCTGGGCGGCTCGCTCGGGCTGATCGCCGAGCTGTACCCGTCCCCGGCCGCCCGGGCGCGCGCGACGGGCGTGTGGGCCTCCGTCACCGGCACGGCCCTGGCGGCGGGCCCGCTGCTGGGCGGCCTGCTGGTGGACCTGTACGGCTGGCGCGCCGTCTTCCTGATCAACCCGCCCATCGCCCTCGTCAGCCTGCTGGCCGTGGCGCGGATCCGCTCGCCGCGCGGGACACGCCGGATCGACTGGTACGCGCAGGGCCTGATGTGCGCCTTCCTGGGCCTGCTGGCCGAGGCCCTGACGGACACTTCCCTCCCGGCCGCGGCCCTGTCCCTGATCGCCCTGGTGTCCCTGATCACCATCGAACGCCGCACCGCCACGCCGGCCCGCCTGAAGCCGCCCGCCGAACCCCACCGCGGCGCGGCCGTCCCCCCGGGCCTCCTCTCCGCCACCTGGCCCGAGCTCCTCGCCGGCGCCGTGGCGAACTTCGCCTTCTCCGGCGCCCTGTTCGTCCTGACCCTCCTCCTCCAGGACACCCGCCACCTCTCCCCGATGGCGACCGGCCTGGCCTTCCTCCCCCTCACCCTCCCCATGGTCGTCAACCCCGTGCTCACCGGCCGGATCGTCGCCCGACACGGCGCCCGCCCCCCGATCCTGGCCGGCCTGGCCCTGCTCGCGGCGGGCCTGGCCGGGGCCGCACTCGCCGGCGGCCTCCCGGTATGGCTGGCCGTGATGGGCTTCGGCCTGTCGTTCTGCTTCCCCGCCCTGATGGCGGGCACGATCGCCGGGGCGCCTCCCGGCACCGCCGGGACGGCCGGCGGCGTACTGAACGCCTCCCGCCAGGTCGGAGCGACCCTGGGCGTGGCCGTCCTCGGCGGCCTCACCCACGCCGACCCGCTCCTGACCGCGTCCATCCTCACGGCGGTGACCTGCGCCGCCTACGGCGCTATAGGCTTCCAGAGAAGATCCGTAAGCCGCCTCGCGGAGTGAGAGCCATGCGTTTCCAGCATTCGGACGACATCTGGAGAGACTTCCCCGAGCTCGTCCCGGCGGCGCTCTACGCTGAGGGCATCACGGCGGACGCCGTCCCGGACGCCCGGATCGCCGCCTACGGCGAGGTCGCCGCGGCCCGTCTCGCGACCGCCTCCGAGGGTGAGCTCCCGGAGATCCAGGCGTGGCGCCGCGCCTTCTCCCGGATGGGCCTCAAGCCGACCCAGTACAGATGCGCGTCGGAGTCCCTGCTGCGCCGCTTCAGGAAGGAGGGGGCGCTGCCCCGGCTCCACCCCCTGATCGACCTGTGCAACGCCGTCTCCATCGCGTACGCCGTCCCGATCGCGGTCTTCGACGTCTCCCGCATCGACGGCTGCCTGGAGGTCGGATATGCCGCGGGCGAGGAGACGTACCTCACCTTCTCCGGCGAGACGGAGCACCCGCCCGCCAAGGAAGTGATCTTCGCCGATGCGGCGGGCCAGGCGCACGCCCGCCGCTGGACCAACCGCCAGAGCGGCCTCTCGGCCGTACGCGACACGACGGCGAACGTCCTGATCGTCGCGGAGGCGCTGCACGACACGGCCAGGAAGGACATCGAGTCGCTCACGTCCGCGCTCGCCGCCGAGCTGAACTCCCTGTGGCCGATCACCCCGAAGCACGCGATCCTGACCCGGTCCGCCCCGACTTTCGAGTTCACGGGGGAGTGAGCCCGCACGGGGACATGATCGGGCGGACACGAGAACGGCCCGGGACCGGTGGAGCCGGATCCCGGGCCGTCACGCGTGAGGCCTAGCAGTCGTAGTACAGCTCGAACTCGTGCGGGTGCGGCCGCAGCCGGATCGGGTCGACCTCGTTCTCCCGCTTGTACGCGATCCACGTCTCGATCAGGTCAGGCGTGAAGACACCGCCCTCGAGCAGGTAGTCGTGGTCCGCCTCCAGCGCGTTGAGCACGTCGGTCAGCGAGCCCGGCACCTGCGGCACCTGGCGGGCCTCCTCCGGCGGCAGCTCGTAGAGGTCCTTGTCGACCGGCTCCGGCGGCTCGATCTTGTTGCGGATGCCGTCGATGCCGGCCATCAGCATCGCCGCGAACGCGAAGTACGGGTTGCACGACGGGTCCGGGACGCGGAACTCGATGCGCTTGGCCTTCGGGTTGGAGCCCGTGATCGGGATGCGCACGCAGGCCGAGCGGTTGCGCTGCGAGTAGACCAGGTTGACCGGGGCTTCGTAGCCGGGCACCAGGCGGTGGTAGGAGTTGACCGTCGGGTTGGTGAAGGCCAGCAGCGACGGCGCGTGCTTGAGCAGGCCGCCGATGTAGTAGCGGGCCGTGTCGGACAGGCCGGCGTAGCCGACCTCGTCGTAGAAGAGCGGCGAGCCGTCCTTCCACAGCGACTGGTGGCAGTGCATGCCGGAGCCGTTGTCACCGAAGATCGGCTTGGGCATGAACGTGACCGTGTGGCCGTACTCCATGGCCGTGCTCTTGATGATGTACTTGTACAGCATCAGGTTGTCGGCGGTCTTGAGCAGCGTGCCGAACTTGAAGTCGATCTCCGCCTGACCGGCCGTGCCGACCTCGTGGTGCTGCATCTCGACCTCGACGCCGCACTCGATGAGGTTGCGCACCATCTCCGAGCGCAGGTCGGTGAAGTGGTCCATCGGCGGGACCGGGAAGTAGCCGCCCTTGTAGCGCGGCTTGTAGCCCAGGTTGCCGCCCTCGGTCGCCTTGCCGGTGTTCCAGGCGCCCTCGATGGAGTCGATGTAGTAGTAGCCGGCGTTCTGCTTCGTCTCGAAGCGCACGTCGTCGAAGATGTAGAACTCGGCCTCGGGGCCGAAGTAGACCGTGTCGGCGATGCCCGTGCCCTTGAGGAATTCCTCCGCCTTGCGAGCCACGTTGCGCGGGTCGCGGCTGTAGGCCTCGCCGGTCAGCGGGTCGTGCACGAAGAAGTTCAGATTGAGCGTCTTGTGCTGGCGGAACGGGTCCACCACGGCGCTGGTCGGGTCGGGCAGCAGGAGCATGTCGGACTCGTGGATCGCTTGGAAGCCGCGGATCGACGAGCCGTCGAACATGAGTCCGTCGGTGAAGACGCTCGCGCTGAAGTTCTCAACCGGGAAGGTGAAGTGGTGCGTCGTCCCCGGCAGGTCGGTGAACCTGACATCGACGAACTGCACCCCTTCGTCACTGATGAACTTCAGGACGTCGTCGGCGGAGTTGAACACTCTCGAACCTCCCTGGGGACTGGCCATCATGCCGACGCTAGGGCTTGGCCGTTTCCGTATGGTGTCTCGATTGTTTCGCACGTGTTACGCAGCGTCAGTCTGGCGCAGCGGTGTGTCGAACGTTGTTCACGTTCCCTTCGAGGCGCCGCACTCACCCTTGAGCTCGGGTTCATCCAGCTCGTACGGGTCCGTCGGCGTCCCTTCCGCCCCCACCTTGTCGGGCACGGAGTCGTCGTAGAAGGGGTGGATGTACCCGTCCTCCACGTCACATCGGGCCGGGGTCACACTGCCGCCCCCATCCTGGATCCAGACGACCACCTCACCCCCTTCGCGGTACACCAGCACCGAGCCGCGCTCGTGCTTGACGAGCCGCGTCAGCGTCTCCGCCTGGCCGGGCCGCTGGATCGCGTAGACGACGATGTAGTTGGTCTCCAGCTTCGCGCCGGTGCGCCCGTCCTGCTTGAACGACGACAGCTTCGTCCTGCCGTGCACCTTGATCACGTCGCTGGCCAGCTCGGCCGTCTTGGGGGCGATGCTCGTCACCCATCCGCGGGTGGTCTGGTCGCCCTTGCGGGTCAGGCCCTTGCGGAACCAGGATCGCTCCTCGGGGGGGAGCAGCTCCATGAACGCCGCCGGCTTGCCTCCCAGGATCGTCTTGCGGTCGAGCAGGGCCGCCGTCAGCAGCTTGCGCGTCCGCTCGATCCCCTTGGCCACGTCCTTCTTCGACAGCCCGCCGACAGCCTTGGCCTCGGGCATGTCGAAACCGGCGGCGCCCTCGGCCCAGTCCTCGGCCTTGGAGCCCTCGAACGGCTTGGCGGCGTCGGGTGCCGTCGCCACCGGCTGCGTCTCCTCGGGTACGGGACCTGTGGCGGCCGAGGCCTCCGGCGGCAGGGAGGCCGCGGCGGTCGAGCTCTCCGGCGGCAGGGGGGCCGCGGCCACCGGCATGGTCTCCTCGGGCACCGGGCCGGCGGCGGCGAGCAGGTCGGGGCGGAGGGTGATGACGACCCCGGCGGCCGCGATCACCGAGGTGATCCCGGCCATGGCGAGCCAGGCCCGCCCGATCCGGCGCGGCGCCCGGGCCGGGCGGGCCTCGCGCGGGTGGCGGGACACGGCTTTCGGGGCCTGCCTGGCCCCCTTCTTCGCCGCCGCGCGCATCTTGCGCTGCTGGTCGGCGTCTATCTGCGCGACCAGCTCGTTGAAGCGCTGGTCAAGGTCATCCCCGTGTGGCATGGCGTACATGATGTCCGTCTTGTGACGCGGTTGGGTCACAATCGGGACCGGCCCTGGCAGCGGCTACCTTTGAGGGTATGAGCAGGAACGAGCCTCGATGGACGCAGACCTGGCTGGGTGGGGTGAGATCCGCCGGGGTCGATCTCGGATACCCGGGAGAGCGCCTGGGGCTGCCCGAGGAGGGCAGCGGTTCGATCGCCGGGTGGGGGCGCCGGATCGGCGCGCTCGTCATCGACTGGATGATCTGCACGTGGGTGGTCGTGCAGCTGCTGCTCCGGATGAACCCGGCGGAGTCGCCGTGGGCGCCGGTGGTCGTGTTCGCGCTGCAGTACCTGCTCCTGGTCGGGTTCATGGGCCAGACGTTCGGGCACCGGCTGATGGGCGTCCGGGTCGCCGCGATGGACGGCGGTGATCCGCGGCTGCTGCCCGTTCTGGTGCGTACGGCGCTGCTCGCCCTGGCCGTGCCCGCCCTGATCTGGGACCGCGACCATCGAGGGGTGCACGACCGCGCCTCCAACACGATGGTCGTCCGGATGTAGCTGAGCGGGTAAAAAACCGTACCGGGTTCAGAAACGTACCCGGTACGGTTTATGCTGTCCTCATGATGGCGGGGCTCAGGGAGCGCAAGAAGGAGCAGACCCGGCGGCGGATCTCCGAGGTGGCGCTGCGGCTGTTCGACGAGCGCGGCTACGACGCCGTGACCGTCAACGAGGTGGCCGAGGCGGCCGGGGTCGCCAAGGTCACGCTGTTCACCTACTTCCCGTCCAAGGAGTGCCTGGTCCTCGACGCCGTCAAGGACGACACGGCCGCGATCGTGGCCGGGCGCGAGGCCGGTCAGTCGCCGTTCGACGCCCTGCGCGAGCACTACCGGGGGATGGCCCGGCAGGGCACGGGCGAGGTGGACGTCGAGGGCATGATCACCAGGGTCCGGGTGATCTCGGCCAGTCCGGCCCTGCTCGCGGGCGTCCACCAGACGAACATGGGTCAGCGCTACGAGCTGGCCACCGCGCTCGCCGAGGCCATGCCGGGCCACGGCCTCGCGCCCCAGATCATGGCCGCGCAGGTCACCGCCGCCGTCACGACCCTGCAGGAGGTGTTCTTCCACCGGCTCTCCATGGGGGTGCCGCTGGAGGAGGCGGGACGGCTGCTGGGGGAGGAGGTCGAACTGGCCTTCGACCTCCTGGAACACGGCTTCTCATCGATAAAAGGGGAAAAATCGTGAAAAAGGGCATCAACTACGACACGGGATTCCTGCCGGTCGATGAGAGGTCGCGCAAGGTGTTCGACGCCGGCACCGTCGCCCGCGAGATGCGGGTCATCGCCGACGAGCTGCACTGCCGGGTCGTCCGGGTCTCGGGCGGAGACCCGGAGCGGCTGAGCGTGGCCGCCGAGCACGCCGCCGCGGCGGGCCTGGAGGTGTGGTTCGCGCCGTTCCCGGTGGACGTCCCGGCCGAGGAGACCCTCTCCCTGTACGCCGACTGCGCCGAGCGGGCCGAGGCCGTCCGCCGGACCGGCGCCGAGGTCGTCCTCGTCACCGGCTGCGAGACCAGCGCCTTCTGCCCCGGTTTCATCCCCGGCGACGCCTACATGGACCGCCTGACGCGGATGGCCACGGCCGACGTGGACTGGTGGACCTCGCTGGGGCCCGTGATGCGGCGCTTCAACGACTTCCTGGGCGAGGCGGCGGAGGTGGCCAGGGCCCGGTTCGGCGGCCGGATCACCTACGCCTCGGGGCCGTGGGAGGACGTCGACTGGACCCCGTTCGACCTGGTCGGCACGGACGCCTACCGGGCGGCGTACAACAAGGACACCTTCACCGAGGAGCTGCGCGCACACTTCAAGCACGGCAAGCCGGTCGCGGTCACCGAGTTCGGCACCTGCGCGTACACGGGGGCGGGGGAGCTGGGCGGCATGGCCTGGTCCGTGCCGGACGGCGCGGTGCGTGACGAGGGCGAGCAGGTCCGCTACCTCGAAGAGCTGGTCGACCTCTTCGAGCGGGAGGGCGTCGATACGGCGCTGTGGTTCACCTGGGCGACCTACAACCGGCCGGGTGGGGCCGACCTCGGGGCGTACGGCGTGGTCAGGATGCTCGACGAGAGGGCGTGGGAGCCCAAGGAGGTCTTCCACGCCATGGCGGCTAGATATTCGCGCAGCTGAAGATGGCCGTGCCGGGGAGGTGCCGGCCGCGCAGCGGGCTCCAGCCGCCCCACGCCCGCTCGTGCCCCTCGGGCCACTCGGGCTCCAGCAGCCCGGTGATCGTCAGGCCGGAGGCCGCCAGCAGGTTCACCCAGTCGGCCATCGTGTGGTGGTGCTCGACGTATGTGAGCTCGCCCCGCTCATCGCGCTCCTCGTACGGGGACCGGTCGAAGTAGGACCGGTCGGAGGTCAGCCCCCGCGGCCCCGGATCGTCGGGGAACGCCCACCGGATCGGATGGCTCACCGAGAACACGAACCGCCCGCCCGGCCGCAGCACCCTGCGCACCTCGCGGAAGACGGCCAGGGGGTCGGCCACGAACGGCAGCGCCCCGTACGCGGAGCAGGCCACGTCGAAGGAGCCGCCGGCGAACGGCAGCACCTCGGCGTCGGCCTGCACCACGGGAACGCGCAGGCCGGTCTCCAGGTCGATGCGCTGGGAGTGGCGGAGCTGGCGGTGCGAGATGTCGAACGCCACCACCTCCGCACCCCGCGTCACCAGCCACCGCGCGCACTGGGCGGCACCGCAGCCGATCTCGAGCACCCGCCGGCCGTCCACCTCGCCGAGCAGGCGCGCCTCGGACTCGTCCACGCCCTCGGGCCCCCACACGAACCCGCTGTCGCGCAGGAACCCGCCGTGCTCGACCTGGTAGTCGTCGGCGTTGCCGTCCCACCAGCCGCGGTTGGCCCGCGACGAAGCCGACAGCACTAGCGCATCTTGGGGCCGCGCGGGATGCGGGCGCCCTTGGGCATCGGGCCCTTGGGCATCGGCATGTTCCGCGGCAGCGAGCGCAGGCGGTCCTTGACCTCGTTGACCGAGGGCTTCTTCAGGTTGCGCGGCAGCTTCATGATGTGCCGCTGCAGCTTGCCGAGCGGCACCTGCCCCTCGCCGTCGCCGCACTGCACGTCGTAGATCTCGACGCCCAGCACCACCCGCGCGATCCGCTTCTTCTCGGCCGTCAGCATCTTCGCCACCCGGTTGCCCGGCCCCTCGGACACCAGCACGACGCCCGGGTAGCCGACCACGAGGTGGATCAGGTCCTGGTCACGGTTGACCGCGATGGCCGGGGTGACCTGCCAGTTGCCCCGCATGCCCTGCAGCACGGCCGCCGCCGCGCCGGTCTGGCCGTGCAGGATCGAGTATTGGGCCCGCTGCGCGAGCTGCCCGAACACCACCAGCCCGACGGTGAACGCGGCCAGCACGCCGATGAACACCGAATACCACAGGTAGTCCGTGACCAGGCCGATCACGACGACCACAGCCAGCGTGCCCACCGCCGAGAGGAAGACGATCGGCATTCCCTTGGGGTTGGCCTGCTTGATGATCTGCGCGATCATGCGGAGCTGCTTGATGCGCCCCGGCTTCTCTGGATCCTCGGACTTTGCCATGCTCAGAAGGATACAAACCAACTGGTGCAGTATGGAAAACGCGGCCCGGTCGTTTTTCCCGTTGTGACTACATCTTCACCGTTGCCGACAGCGGAAGATCGCTCGCGCTGCGGCCCGCCCGCACCGTGTGAACGCCCTCGACCGTACGCCAGCCGTCCTCCCAGACCTGGAAGGCCCGCTCCGGGAGGAACACGGTGGTGATCACGGTCTGCCCCGGATCGGCCTCGACCACGTCGAACCCGGCCAGCCGGCCCTCGACGTAGATCTGCACGACCTCCCGCCCCGGGCGCGCCCCGGTGTTGGTGACGGCCACGGACACACTGGTGCCCTCGGCCGCGATCGAGTCGTAGGACCACGTCGTGTACCCCAGCCCGTGCCCGAACCAGAACGCGGGCGACAATCCCTCGCACGCCGGATATCCGATGCGGACGCCCTCGTCGTAGGCCAGCTTCCCGTCCACCGGCGTCACGCACGTCACCGGCGCGTCCGCCAGCCGCCGGTGCCAGGTCGTGGGCAGCCGCCCGCCCGGCTCGGCGTCGCCGAACAGCACGTCGGCCAGCGCCGCCCCCGCCTCCTGCCCCGGGAACCAGGTGACCAGCACCGCCGCCACCTCCTCCAGCCAGGGCATCTCGACCGGCGAGCCCGCGTTGACCACGACCACCGTCCGCGGGTTGGCGGCGGCCACCGCCCGGATCAGCTCGTCCTGCCGGCCCGGCAGGACGAGGTCCGCCCGGTCGAAGCCCTCGCTCTCCACCTCAGGCGTGGTGGCGGCCACGACCACCGCCACGTCGCACTCGCCGGCCACGCGCACGGCCTCGGCCATCAGCTCGTCCTCGCCCGGACCGGGGTCGGCGTGGCCGAGGGTGAAGGACACGAAGGTCATGCCGGCGAACGTGCTCGCCGGATGGGTCAGGGTCAGCTCGTACGTCCCGCCCGCCGCCATCTCCACGCGCACCCGGCGCTCGGGCGGCGCCAGGAACGCCGCGGCCGGGTCGCCGACGTCCAGGCCGATGCTCTCGTCCAGGACGCTCTCGCCGTTCACGGTCAGGTCGAAGGCGCCCACGCCGGCGACCGACAGCTCGTGCGCGCCGGAGACCTCCGGCCGGTACGCCACCCGCAGCCGGACCGCCCTGAGCCGCGCGCCGTCCACGCCGGGCGGCAACTGCCCCATCCAGCGCGCCTCGCCGTCGGCCAGCGCCTGCTCGGACAGCACCGCGCCCGCCTCGTCCAGGAACAGCGCCGTGACGGGGCCGGGCAGCGGTGACAGGCGGATGCGCGGGTCGGTGCCCACGGCGTACCGGACCTCGGCCCGGCCGGCCAGCCCCTCGAGCGGCGAGACGACGCGCCCGGGGTAGACCTGCGCGCTGCCGCCGCCCATGACGCGCGCCTCCCGGGCGGCCGCCCCGATGAGCGCGATCGTGGCATCGGCCCGGAGCGGCAGGACGCCGTGGTTGGTGAGCAGGGTGAAGCCGCGGGTGGCGACCTCGCGGGCCAGCGCCACCCCGTCGACGGCCGCCATCTCCACGGGCCGTTCCCGCGCGCCGCGCAGGGCGCCGACCCGCTCGGCCAGGCGCAGGACGCGGCGTACGCGATCGTCCACGGCCGACTCCGGCACCCGCCCCTCCCGTACGGCCGCCTCCAGCCGGTCCCCCCACGGCCCCTTCGGCCCCGGCATGGCCACGTCCGTGCCGCCGAGGGCGGCCGCCTCGGTCGAGCGCACCGCCGTCCAGTCGGACACGACGCACCCGTCGAACCCCCACTCGCCCTTCAGCACCCCGTGCACCAGGTCCGCGTGCTCGGTCATGGTGGTGCCGTTCACCCCGTTGTAGGCGGTCATGAGACCCCACGCCCCGGCCGCCACCACCCGCTCGAACGGCCGCAGGTACAGCTCGCGCAGCGTCCTCTCCGCCACCAGGACGTCCACGGTGAACCGGTCGGTCTCGGAGTCGTTGGCCACGAAGTGCTTGGGCGTCGTGGCGACCCCGCCCTCCTGCACGCCCTCGACGTAGGCGGCGCCGATCTCGCCCGTCAGGTACGGGTCCTCGGAGAAGCACTCGAAGTGCCGCCCGCCGAGCGGCGAGCGGTGCAGGTTGAGCGTGGGCGCGAGCAGGACGTGCACGCCCTTGCGCCGCGCCTCCTGGGCCAGCAGCCGCCCGGCCCGCCGGACCAGGTCCACGTCCCAGGTGGCGGCCAGCGCCGTCGGGCTCGGCAGGGCGATCGAGGGGTCGCCTGGGCGCCACTGGCCGCCACGTACGCCGATGGGCCCGTCGCTCATCACGAGCGCGTCGAGCCCGATCTCGGGCAGCGGCGGCAGCGACCACATGTCGGCCCCCGTGAGCAGGCGGATCTTGGTGGGGAGGTCGAGCCGGGAGATCAGTTCGTCGAGGTCCACGCCCACAGTGTTCACCAGAAAACCGAGCGCTCGATAGGTTTGTGACCTTTGCGTAATGCAAAGCGTCACCCCGCCACGAAGAACTCCAGCAGCTCGGGAGCCAGCGCCTTCGGCGCCACGTTGTGCGCCTGGTCCTCCAGCACCCGCAGCACCGCGCCGGGCACCGCCGCGGCCACCGCCACGCCCGCCTTCGCCATCCACGCCGGGCTGTCGGCCCCGTTGAGCACCAGCGTCGGCTGCCCGATGGCGGCCAGCCGCGCCGCGGGCAGCTCCTCGCCGGCCCGCAGCACGGCCGCCTCGTAGACCAGCGTGTGCGCGACGGCCTCGGCCTGCTCCCAGGTCGGCTGGGCGCGCATCATGGCCACGGCCTCCGGCGGCACCCCGGCCGCCGCCATGAACCGCTCCACCACCTCCGCCCGCCGGCCCGCCGCGACCAGCGCGCCGAGCTCGGCCGTGAAGCCCGGGGAGAGCGCGGGCGCGCTCTCGTCCACGTGGTACGGCGGCTCCCACACGGCCAGCTTCGAGATCGCCGGGTTGACAGCGGCCGCCTCCAGCGCCAGCGCCGCCCCCGACGAGCCGCCGAACACCATCGCCGACCCGCCCGCCGCCTCCACGACGGCGGCCAGGTCCTCGATCTCCCGCTCCACCGCGTACGGCGGCGTGTCCCCGCTGCCGCCCCGGCCCCTGCGGTCGTAGTTGAACACCGTGAACCACCGGGCCAGGGCGCTCGCGATGGCGGCCATCATGGGCTGCCGCCGCTCCGCGAACGCGCCCTGGACCAGCACGACCGCCGGACCCTCGCCGCGCCGGTCGAAGGCGATGACGGTGCCGTCGGCCGACTTCACGGACTCCTCCGGATACGAGCTCATTGGGCCGGCTGCACCAGGCAAAGCGCCTCCCAGTGGTGCCCGTCGAGGTCGGCGAAGCCGCGCTGGTAGCGGAACCCGCCGTCCTCCTGCTTGACGCCCGCCGGCGTGGCCCCGGACGCCAGAGCCTTGTCCACCAGCTCGTCCACCTGCGCCGGGTTCTCCAGCCCCAGCACCAGGATCGCCTCGGTGCTCTTGCCGGCGTCGCCGATCTCCTTGGTGATGTACGAGGCGAACGCGTCCTCGGCCAGCAGCATGACCTGCGTCTGCTCGCTGATGACCACCGACGCCATGTTGTCGGCCATGCCGAACAGGGTGAAGCCGAGGTCGGTGAAGAACTGCTTCGACCGCTCGATGTCCTTGACCGGAAGATTGACGAAGAGCTGCATTTCCTGATCCCTTCTCACATTCGCTGACAACCATCAGTCTGCTGAGAAAGGGCCCGCCGGTCTTGGATCTGGACGCCAGGCGGATTGACGTTCAGCGCACAGTGTCAGCGCACCGTGTTGGCGCGGCGGTACTCGGCGGGCGGCATCCCGTACGCGCGCCGGAACAACCTGCTGAAATGCGCCGAGTCGGGCAGCCCCCACCGGGCCCCGACGACGCTGACGGACTCGGTGCCGCCCGCCAGCAGGTCCGTGCGGCACCGTTCGAGCCGCCGCTGCCTGATCCAGGCGGCCACCGACGTGTTCTCCGACTCGAACAGCCGGTGCAGGTAACGCACGGAGATGTGGTGCGCCGCCGCGATGGTCGCGGGGTCGAGGTCGAGCTCGCCCAGGTGCTGCTCGATGAAGGCGCGCACCTGCAGCAGCAGCGTACGTTGCCGCGCGTCGCCGGGCAGCGACCGCGTCAGCTCCAGGCGCTCGGCGACGGCCGCGCTGACCAGGTCGGTCACCACGGTCGACAACCTCGCGGCGCTGCCGGGACGGTAGGTCTCGTGGTCGAGGGCCACCCGGCGCAGCAGCGGCACGGCCAGCGCGGCGGCGCCCGTCTCGGCCCCGATGGGCAGCGCGGCGAGCGTCGCCACCGCGTCGATCGGCACGCTGAGCTGGTCGTGCGGGAGGCTGAACACCGCGAGCCGCACCGCCGAGTCATAAGCCAGCTCGTAGGGCCGGGTGAAGTCGTAGATCGCGAACTCGCCCCGGCTGAGCTGCGTCTGGCGGCCGTCCTGGGCCAGGCGCGGGCTGCCCGACAGGGCGAGCACCACCCGGTAGAGGTCGGGATTCTCGCGGCGGATCAGGCCCGAGGTGCGGTGCACGCTGTGCGGGGTGGAGGTGTCGATCCGGCCGACGCCCACGTCGCCGAGCTTGCCGAACTCGATCTCGCCGCGTAACGGCGCGTCGGGGTCGATGCGCAGGTCGAGGGGGCCGAGCGTGTCGCACACGATGCTGCGCCACGCCTCGTGGCGACGCTTCGCGGGTAAGTCACTGGTGCGGATCAGAACGGCCATGCCGGAGTTGCTCCCCCCATCGACAGCGCTGCCATGGTAGCCACGCCGCCCGGGCCCGCGCACCGGCCACAGCACCGGCCACAGCACCGGCCCGACACGGAGCAGCCCCGGGACGCCGGGCGTTCCGGGGCTGAAGTCTGCCGGTCAGGCGGTCTGGCGGGCCTCGATGGCCTGCTTGTAGAGCTTGCCGGCCCGGTAGGACGAGCGCACCAGCGGCCCGGACAGCACGCCGGCGAACCCGATGGCCTCGGCCTCGGCCTGCAGCTCGACGAACTCCTCCGGCTTCACCCACCGCTCCACCGGGTGGTGGCGCGGCGTCGGCCGCAGGTATTGGGTGATCGTCAGCAGGTCGGTGCCGGCCGCGTGCAGGTCGCGCATGGCCTCGACGATCTCCTCGCGGGTCTCGCCCATGCCCAGGATCAGGTTGGACTTGGTGACCAGCCCGGCCTCGCGGGCCATCGTGATCACGCCGAGCGAGCGCTCGTAGCGGAACGCCGGGCGGATACGCTTGAAGATCCGCGGCACCGTCTCGACGTTGTGCGCGAACACCTCGGGCTTGCTGGAGAAGACCTCCTCCAGCTGCTCGCGGTTGCCGTTGAAGTCGGGCACCAGCAGCTCGACGCCGCAGTCGGGGAGCACCGCGTGGATCTGGCGCGCGGTCTCGGCGTAGAGCCAGGCGCCGCCGTCGGGCAGGTCGTCGCGGGCCACGCCGGTCACGGTGGCGTATTTCAGGCCCATCTGCTGGACCGACTCGGCCACCCGGCGCGGCTCGTCGCGGTCGTATTCCTTGGGCTTGCCGGTGTCGATCTGGCAGAAGTCGCAGCGGCGCGTGCACTGGTCGCCGCCGATGAGGAAGGTCGCCTCGCGATCTTCCCAGCACTCGTAGATATTGGGGCAGCCCGCCTCTTCACAGACCGTGTGCAGGCCCTCCCGGCGCACGAGCGATTTCAGCTCGGTGTATTCGGGGCCCGTCCTCAGCTTGGTCTTGATCCACGGGGGCTTGCGCTCGATAGGGGTTTCGGCGTTACGCACCTCCAGGCGGAGGAGCTTGCGGCCTTCAGGAGCAACGGTCACGTTCTCAGCTTACGTCTCCTGGGGAAGCGGCCCGCTCCAGGGTCAGGAGATGAGCCCGAAACCCCGGATCGCCCGGGTGTAGTGGGCCTGCAACTCCTCGTCGATCCGCTCCGACTCGCGGGTGCCGAGCAGCTCGGAGTGCGGGGGCGAGGGGAGCACGCCGTCGTCGGTGAGCTGGAACCTGGCCAGCGCGTCGCGCCTGATCGACGAGACGCTCTCGCCGCGCAGCGCCGCCGCCTGCATCGGCGCCAGGTAGCCGCCCGCCGCCAGCTCCTCCAGCTCGGCCAGCTCCTCCGCCGTGGCCACCCGCTGCGCCAGCGCCCGCTGCCTGGCCAGGGTACGGCTCTCACCCGCCCGGGCCAGCCGGGTCAGCGCGTAGCGCAGCAACAGCACCGGGCCGCCCAGCACCCGCCCGACCAGGCGGCCGAAGGCGCCCGCCACCTCGTACGTGGTGCCCGGGTGGTCCATCGCCCCCAGGGACGAGGCCGCGATCTTGGTCTGCGCCTCCTCCCTGACCTTCAGGGGCGCCGCCGCTCCCAGCAGGGCGTCCCGCCAGGACTCCAGCGTGGCCAGCGCCTCGCTCACCACCCGCTCGGCGCCGGTCGGGAGCCGCGCGTACGCCGTGGCCAGCACCGCCACCCGCTGCTTGGGCGGCAGCGCCAGCCACAGCGGCAGGCCGACGACCAGGACGGGGGTGCGCGCCAGGCCGACCCGGTCGTAGTGGGTGTGCGGGTCCAGGTCGCCGACCGCGACCTTCCTGGGCCGCTTGACGCCGACCCGGTCGGCCACCCGGTCCGCGGCCCCGTACAGCTCGGGGGCCGAGGCGCGGTCGAGCACCTCGGCGTCGGCGGGTAACCGGCCCAGACTGGGCCGCAGCGCCCAGCCGATGGCCAGGCTCACGGCGCCGAAGAGCCACGACAGGATCGAGCCGGGGGCCCGGATGATGATCCACCCGCCCAGCACCACGAAGGCCAGCGTCAGCAGGTGGACCACGAGCGCGAGCACAAGAGCGGAAAGGCGCTTCACACGGGCGATCGTAAGCCCGGGATCTCCGCGATTCCGCTGCCGTTGGATGCCGATTCGATTACCGGCCCCGTCAACGGCCGCGTCAACGGCCGCGGAGCAGGTCCTCCTCGTGGAGCTCGAACGCCTCCTTGCCGAGCGCCTCCGCCAGCCGCTTCTCCGCGATCGGCATGACCTCCTCGACCACGATGCGGCGGCCCGTCTCCGCCGACAGCGACGAGACGCCCACGTCGGGGAAGCCGCACGGGGCGATGCGGTTGAACCAGCGCGGGTCGTTGGCGCAGTTGAGCGCGAAGCCGTGCATGGTCACGCCGCGCGATACGCGCAGGCCGACCGCGCCGAGCTGGCGGTCGGGCAGGCCGAGCGCCGGGTCACCGGCAGCCCACACGCCGCCGCGGCCGGACACCCGCCGGGCCGTGACGCCGAAGTCGGCGCACACCTGGATCATCGTCTCCTCGAGGCGGCAGGCGTATGCCACCACGTCGGTGACGGCCACGATCGGATAGGCGACGAGCTGCCCGGGGCCGTGCCAGGTCAGGCGCCCGCCCCGGTCGACGTCGATGACCGGGGTGCCGTCGGACGGCCGCTCGTGGGGGGCCGTGCGCTTGCCCGCCGTGTAGACGGGCGCGTGCTCGAGGACGAGGACGGTGTCGGTGAGCTCTCCGGCGGCCCGCTTGCCGTGCACCCAGCGCTGCAGCGACCAGGCCTGCTCGTAGGGAACGTCGACACCAAGGCGGACGATGGCGAGTGCGTGGGGATCGTCCCCGTGGATGGGGCGCATGAGCCTATTGTGCCGTTCCCTCACCCTTGAAGGGTAATCAGGGGGTCAGGAGACGTGGCTCGATCCTGAACTCCTTTACCCTTCCAGCACCCTCGCTCTCCAGCCGGTACGCGTGCGCGCCCGGCTCGACGCTCACCGCCTGGATGAACTCGGTGCCCACGTAGTGCAGCCCGACGCCCTCGTCGGCGGCGTAACCGCCGGGCAGCTCGCCGCCGGCCACCGACTCCTGCAGCAGCGGCCGGCGCTGCGGCTCGGAGTTGTAGTGCACCCCGCACGAGTAGGGCAGCAGCGCCATCCCCTCGGCCCACACCCGCAGGTCGGGCCCGAAGGAGTCGGTGTTGCCCCCCACATGCCAGCACAGCGCGCCCGCGCTCTGCCCGGACAGCACCACCCCGGACCGCCATGCCTCCTCGAACGCCTCGTCGAGCCCGTGCAGCCGCCACAACGCCATCAGGTTTGCCACGCTGCCGCCGCTGACGTAGATCATGTCCTGCTCGAGCATCCAGGCCCGCGGATCGGCGACGTTGGGCATCGGGAAGACCGTCAGATGGCTCAGCTCGACGTCCCAGCCCGCGAAGGCGCCGTACATCTTCAGCACCCAGTCGGACGAGTCGCCCATCGCCGTGGCCACCAGCCCCAGCTTCGGCCGGTCCTGCCCGGTGAGGTCGAGCCCGTAGCGCAGCAGGAGGCTGGCCTCGATGCTGTTGTGGCGCCTGCTGGGGCGGAACGATCCGCCTCCGATGGCGAGGATGTGCGACTGTCCTGACCGGCTCATGTCAAGATTCTCCCACCTGCTGAAGGACGGACGGCACCCTACAGTACGGCGCGCAGCGCCTCGTCGAGACTCGTATGGGCGAAGCGATAGCCGCCGGCGGTCAGCTTGGCGGGCTTGATGCGGTGGCCCGGCAGCAGCGTCTCGCGGGCCATCTCGCCGAGCCCGGCGGCCAGCGCGAACGCCGGCACGGGGATCGGCATCGTGCCCCTGCGCAGGGCCTTTCCGAGCGTCCTGGTGAACTCGGCGTTGGTGACGGGCGTGGGGGAGGTGAAATTGACCGCCCCCACGATGTCCCGATTTTTCAACACATGTAGGGCGGCGCCCACCCAGTCGTCCACGCTGATCCACGACCAGTACTGCTTCCCCGACCCGAGCGGCGCCCCCAGCCCGATCCGGAAGATCGGC
This sequence comes from Nonomuraea sp. NPDC049709, assembly GCF_040674815.1. Taxonomy (NCBI): domain Bacteria; kingdom Bacillati; phylum Actinomycetota; class Actinomycetes; order Streptosporangiales; family Streptosporangiaceae; genus Nonomuraea; species Nonomuraea sp. NPDC049709. Next base: position 56,163 of record NZ_JBFANM010000005.1, on the reverse strand, counting down.
AACATCCGGCCGAGCGCCCCGCCGCTCCGGGTCAGCACCAGCCCCGTACGCGACCGCACGGTCCTGATCCCCGCCTCCTCGGCCCGCTCCGCCTCGCCTTCCCACTGCTCGCACATGTCGGCCAGGAAGCCGCTGCCCTTGGCCTGGCTCTCGTCGATCACCCGGTCGCCGGTGTCGCCGTAGAAGTCGACCCCGGAGGCCGACAGGAACACCTCGGGCGGCTTGGAGAGCCCTCGCAGGGCGTCGACCAGCACCCGCGTGCCCTGGACCCGGCTGGTGACGAGCTCGCGCTTGTACGCCGGGGTCCAGCGCCGGTCCGCGATCGACGCCCCGGCCAGGTGCACGACCGCCTCGGCGCCCTCCAGCGGGGCCAGGTCCACGACCTGCTCCGCGGGCTGCCAGAACGCCTCGTCGGCCCCGCGCGGCGGGCGGCGTACGAGCCGGACGACCTCCCGCCCCTCGCCCCGCAGCGCCGCCACCAGCGCAGTCCCGAGCAACCCCGACGCACCCGTCACGATGATCGCCATGTACTCACACTACGCCGCCCCGCCCCCGGACAGGCGAAAGGCCGGGCGGCCCCGTCGAGGAGCCCCCCGGCCGATCAGCGATCCGCCTTACGCGAGACCGAGCTGGGCCTCGAACCGGCCCTCCTCCAGACGACGCTTGATCGTCGTCAGGAAGCGCGCCGCGTCGGCCCCGTCGACCAGCCGGTGGTCGTAGGTCAGCGCCAGGTAGACCATCGACCGCACCGCGATGACCTCGCCCTCAGGCGTGTCGATCACCACCGGCCGCTTCACGACGGCGCCCGTGCCGAGCATGCCGACCTGCGGCTGGTTGAGGATCGGCGTGTCGAACAGCGCGCCCCGGCTGCCCGTGTTGGTCAGCGTGAACGTGCCGCCGGTGATCTCGTCGGGCGTCACCTGGTTGTTGCGGGTGCGCTCGGCGAGGTCGGTGATCTTGCGGGCGAGACCGGCCAGGTTGAGGTCGCCGGCGTTCTTGACGACCGCCGCGAGCAGGCCGCGCTCGGTGTCGACCGCCATGCCGAGGTTCTCCACGTCGAAGTACGTGACCTCGTTGGTCTCGTTGTTGATCGTGGCGTTCAGCTTCGGGTGCTGCTTGAGCGCCTCGACCGTGGCCATCGCGAAGAACGGGGTGAAGGTCAGCTTCACGCCCTCGCGGCGCAGGAAGTCGTCCTTCGCCCGCGCCCGCAGCTGCGCGATCCTCGTCACGTCGACCTCGACGACCGAGGTGAGCTGCGCCGCCGTCTGCAGCGACTCGACCATGCGCTTGGCGATCGTCTGACGCAGGCGCGTCATCTTCTCCGTACGGCCGCGCAGCGTCGTGTCGACCTCCACCGGCTCGGGAGCCGCGGCGACCGGGGCGGCCTGCGCGGCGGGAGCCGGAGCGGCGGCCGGGGCGGCGGCGGGAGCCGGGGCCGCGGGCTGGGCCGCGACGGCCTTCTCGCGCTGCGCCTTGGCGGCCTCGAGGACGTCCTGCTTGCGGATCCGGCCGCCCACGCCGGTGCCGTTGATGCTGTCGAGGTCGACGCCGTGCTCGTTGGCGAGCTTGCGCACCAGCGGCGTCACGTAGGGGCTGTCACCCGAGGACGGCAGCGGCGTGGGCTCTGCGGCCGGGGTGGTGGCGATCGGCGACGGCTGCGCCGGGGGAGCGGCCTGCGGCGCGGGGGCCGGGGCAGGCGCGGGGGCCGGGGCGGGCTGCGCCGGAGCGGGCTGCGGGATCGAGGAGGCCGGGGGAGCCGGCGCGGGGGCGGGCTCGGGCTCCGGCTCGGGAGCCGGCGCGGGGGCCGCCTCCGGTGCCGGAGCGGCGGCGCCCGGCTGGGCGTTCTCGTCGATGATGGCGAGCTCGGCGCCGACCTCGACCGTCTCGTCCTCAGCCACGACGATCTTGGTGAGGACACCCGCGGACGGCGACGGGATCTCGGTGTCGACCTTGTCGGTCGACACCTCGAGGAGCGGCTCGTCGGCCTCGACGCGCTCGCCCTCCTTCTTCAGCCAACGGGTTACCGTGCCCTCGGTCACGCTCTCGCCGAGCTGGGGCATCTGTACGGAGACCGGCATCGTTATTCTTCTCTCGCGTTCTGATCTCGAGGGCTGGACTAGTTGTGTACGTGCAGCGGCTTGCCGGCCAGGGCCAGCATCGCCTCACCGACTGCCTCGGACTGCGTCGGGTGTGCGTGGATGAGCTGGGCGACCTCTGCGGGCAGCGCCTCCCAGTTGTAGATCAGCTGGCCTTCGGTGACGAGCTCCCCGATGCGCCTGCCCACCATGTGGACACCGACGACGGGGCCGTCCTTCTGGGCGATGACCTTCACGGCGCCCGAGGTGCCGAGGATCTGGCTCTTGGGGTTGCCCGCGAGGTCGTAGACCTGCTCGACGACCTCGATGCCGCGCTCGGCCGCCTGCGCCGAGGTGATCCCGACCGAGGCCACCTCGGGGTCGGAGTAGGTGATGCGCGGCACGCCGGCGTAGTCGATGGGCGGCGGGTTGAGACCGGCGATGTGCTCGGCCACCATGATGCCCTCCGCGAACCCGGCGTGCGCCAGCTGCAGGGTGGGGATCAGGTCGCCGATGGCGTAGACGCCGGGCACGGACGTGCGGCAGTGCTCGTCGACCACGACCGCGCCGCGCTCGATGGCGATGCCCTGCTCCTCGAAGCCCATGCCCGCCGACACCGCGCCGCGGCCGACCGCGACGAGCAGCAGCTCGGCGTCGAGGGTCTTGCCGTTGGCCAGCGTGACGACCACACCCGTCTCGGTGGTCTTGGCGCTGTCGAAGAAGACGCCGAGCTCGTATTTGATGCCGCGGCGGCGGAAGGCCCGCTCCAGCAGCTTGGAGCTGGACTCCTCCTCGGTCGGCAGCAGGTGCGGCAGCGCCTCGACGATCGTGACCTCCGCCCCGAAGGAGCGGTAGACGCTGGCCAGCTCGACGCCGATCACGCCGCCGCCGAGCACGATCACGGAGGTGGGCACGCGGTCCATCCTGAGCGTGTGCTCGCTGGTGATGACGCGCTCGCCGTCGATCTCCAGGCCGGGCAGCGACTTGGGGGCCGAGCCCGTGGCCAGGACGATGTTGCGGCCCTCGTAGACCTCGGAGCCGACCTGGATCCGGTTGGCGCCGACGAGGCGGCCCTCGCCCTCGACGATCGTCACGCCCGCGCCCTTCAGCAGGCCCTGCACGCCCTTCCAGGCGCGAGTGACGATCTTGTCCTTGAAGGCGTGGACGCCCTGGACGTCGATGCCCTCGAAACGCGCCTTGACGCCGAAGGACTCGCTCTCGCGGGTCTCGTCGGCGACCTCGGCGGAGTGCAGCAGGGCCTTCGTGGGGATGCATCCCCTGTGGAGGCAGGTGCCGCCGATCTTGTCCTTTTCGATCAGGGCGACCGACTTGCCCAGCTCAGCCGCCCGAAGCGCGCAGGCGTAACCGCCGCTGCCGCCCCCTAGGACGACGATGTCATAGGCCACAGGAGTGCTCCTTGTCGGGGTGTTCGTGATGCCGTCATCTTTTCATTTGTTTCAGATGCTCGCGTGCCGCTCTGCGAGTCCGATCAGGGTCCGGGTGATGGCGCCGGTGCCGCCCTTCGGGGTGTAACCGTACGGCTCGCCCTTGTTGAAGGCGGGCCCGGCCATGTCGATGTGGGCCCAGCGCACCCCGTCGGGCACGAACTCCTTCAGGAAGATTCCCGCCGCCAGCATGCCGCCCCAGCGCTCGGGGTGGAGGTTGGCGATGTCGGCGATCGGCGAGTCGAGACCCTTGCGCAGCTCCTCGGGAAGCGGCATGCCCCACGCGCTCTCGCCGGCGGCGCCGGCGGCCTCGACCACCAGCTCCCTGACGGCGTCGTCGTTGGCCATGATGCCGGCGGTGCGCCAGCCGAGCGCGACGATCTGGGCGCCCGTGAGGGTGGCGACGTCGACGATCACGTCGGGGCCGTCCTCGGCCGCGCGCGCGATGCCGTCCATGAGCACCAGGCGGCCCTCGGCGTCGGTGTCGAGCACCTCGACGGTCTTGCCGCTGTAGCTGTGGATGACGTCGGAGGGGCGCTGGGCGGTGCCGCTCGGCAGGTTCTCCGCCAGGCAGAGGTAGCCGACGGCGTTGACCGGCAGGCCGAGCCGGGCGATGCCGATCATCGCGCCGAGCACGGCGGCCGCGCCGCCCATGTCGGACTTCATCCAGTCCATGGCCGCCGCCGGCTTGAGCGACAGGCCGCCCGAGTCGAACGTGATGCCCTTGCCCACGAACGCGAGCGTCTTGCCGGCCTCCGGGTGGCTGTAGGCCAGGCGGACCAGGCGCGGCGGGTTGGCCGAGCCCTGGCCGACGCCGACGATGCCGCCGTAGCCGCCGTCCTTGAGCTGCTTGTCGTCCAGCACCTCGACGCTCAGCCCGGCCTTGCCGCCCACCTGCTCGGCCAGCTCGGCGAACTTGGCCGGCCACAGGTCGGAGGGAGGCGTGTTGACCAGGTCGCGGACCAGGGCGACCGACTCGGCCAGCACGCTCGCGCGCTCGGCCGCGTGCCCGGACTCGCCGGAGACCACCGTGAGCTCGGCGACCGGCGCCTTCTGCTCGCCGTTCGTGCGGTAACGGGAGAAGGCGTACGCCCCGAGCAGCCCGCCGAGCGCGACGGCCTCGGCCTGCTCGGCGGTGGCCGCGGGCAGGGCGAGCGCGGCGCGGGAGGTGCCGGCCAGGGAACGCACGGCGGCGCCGGCGGCGCGGCGCAGGCCCTCGAGGTCGGGGGAGTCGCCCAGGCCCACGGCGACCAGCAGCGGGGCCGCGATCGCGCCGAACGTCGGCAGCTTCACCAGCTCCCCGGCCTTGCCGGAGAACCCGACGGCGTCGAGCGAGCCGGCGAGCCTGCCGCCGAAGGCGGCTTCCAGGGACTCGGCGCCCGACGCGGGGGCGTTGCCCGGCCCGAAGCCGACAATCAACGCATCGGTGTCGATGGAGACTGGATCTGCTGAGTTCAGCCGCACAGTGGTCACGTAAACCGATGCTATCCACGGTTTCTGCGTACTCACAAACAGGGGTTCATCCTACCAATCATCGGTCAGCATTCTGGGATGAATGGTGCTATTGTCATTAGCACCATGCTGCTGACGCTCGATCTCAACGACGCCAGGCCCCTGCACGAGCAGGTGGCGGGCGCGATCCGCCGTGCCATCGGAGAGGGTGCGTACCGGCCGGGCGACCGCCTGCCGCCGGCCCGCGACCTGGCCGAGGCGCTGGGCATCAACCCCAACACCGTGCTGCGCGCGCTGCGTGACCTGCGAGACGAGGGGCTGCTGGAGTTCAGGCGCGGCCGCGGCGTCAGCGTGGCCGGCCGCGCCGACGGCCGCGCCCTGCTCGCCCAGCGGGCGCGCGAGCTGCTGGAGGAGGCCAAGAAGCACGGCTACAGCCGTGACGACCTCATCGCCATCCTGGAGGAACTGACATGAGAGCCCGTGTGGTCGCCGTCGCGTGGTGGCTGATCGTGGCCGGTGCGCTGGTCCTGGCCCCCTTGGGGCTGCGCGACCGGCTGCCCGATCCCATCGCCACCCACTGGGGGACGTCGGGCGCCGTGCCCGACGGGTCGAACTCCCTGACGGGACACGTGCTCGTCGCCGAGGTTCTCTGGGCCGTGCTGTGGCTGGTCTTCTTCGTGCTCGGCCTGCGCACGCAGGGGCGGCGGGTGCAGCGGATGACCTGCTGGGGCTGCCTGGTCGGGCTGGGCGTGCTGCTGCTCGGCACGACCGCCTCGACGCTGGCCGTCAACCTCGACGCCTCCGATTGGCGGGAGGCCCTGCTGCCGGGCTGGCACATCCCGGCGGTCCTCGCCGCCATGACCGCCACCGGGGCCCTGGCCGCGTACGCGGTCAGGGGCGCGCCCGACCAGCCGTCCGCCGGGAGCCAGGCGCCGCCCGTGTTCAGGCTCAGGCCGGGGCAGCGGGCGGTCTGGGTCAGCCGCGTCGTCAACCGGTGGCTGGCGGCCATCGCCTTGGCCGCACTGGCCGTCACCGCGGTGCTGGCCGTGCTCGCCCTCTCGGGGCTGCTCCCCTCGGGCGTGCCGGCCGCCGCCCTGTCCGCGTCCGTCATCGTGCTCGTGGTCGGGCTGGCGACCGCGTCCGCCACCGTCATGGTCGGCGACGATGCGGTCACGATCGGCTTCGGCCCGCTCGGCCGGCCGAGACGCATGATCCCGCTGTCCAGGATCGACGCGGCCTGGCGGGAGGAGCGCGTGCCGGGCGACGTCGGAGGTTGGGGCTTCCGCGGCGTGCCCGGGAACGCCACCATCATGCTGCGCGGCGGCGAATGCCTGGTCCTCCGCTACCGTACGGGCGGTCAGCTGGCGATCAGCGTCGACGACGCCGAGCGCGGCGCATCCCTCATCAACGCCCTCATCGCGGAGCGTGTCCAGCCATGAAAAGACCCCTGCTCGTCTTCATCGTCCTGGCCTTCGGGCTGTCCTGGGCGGCGGCGCTGCCCCTGTGGCTCGGCGGCGGGCTGAGCTCGCCGCTGACACAGGCGCTGGCCACGCTGATGATGTTCACGCCGGCCGTCGGCGTGCTCGGTGCGTGGGCCGTCTCGCGCACGCCGTTCCGCGAGTGGGCCAGGGAGACCGGCCTCACGCTCGGGGAGCGCAAGGGGCGCACCGGCCTGCTCGTCCTGACCGCCTGGCTCGGCGTGCCGCTGCTGGTGTTCGTGGCCATGGGGATCAGCGCCGCCCTGGGGCTGGTCTCGCTGGACCTCGACGGGCTCAGCCTCTACCGGGAGGCGATGGAGGCCCGCGGCGTGCAGGCGCCCGCTGACATGGGCACGGTGGCCCTCCTGCAGATCGTGATCGGCGTCGCGGCGGGACCCGTGCTGAACGGCATCCCGGCGCTGGGGGAGGAGTGGGGCTGGCGGGGGTGGCTGGTGCCGCGGCTCGTCGCCACCAACGGCGTGCTCGCCGGGCTGCTCATCTCCGGCTTCGTCTGGGGCCTCTGGCACGCCCCGCTCACCTTGCTCGGCTACAACTACCCGAGGCTCGGCTCCTGGGCGGCGCTGGCCTTCATCGGCTTCTGCGTACTGGCCGGCGTGCTGCTGGGGTGGCTGCGGCTGCGCACGGGCAGCGTGTGGCCCGCGGTGGTGGCGCACGCCTCGCTGAACGCCATCGCCTCGGTCGCGCTGCTGCTCGGCGACGCCTCCGACCCGCCGAACGAACTCCTGGCCGGGATCACCGGCGTGGTGGGGTGGCTGCTGCTGGCGGTGCTGGGCGCGGTCGTGCTCCGCTTCTACCCGGTACGCCCGCAGCAGCCCCGGCCGGCCGAGTCCGCCGAACCGGTGGCCTGATCGCCCGGCCGGGAGCCCGCGCACCCGGCCGCCGCGTCCGCGAGGCTCAGCCGAGGATCGCGGACACCACCAGCGTGGTGGCCGTGGCGGTCTCCACGAGCGCGCCGAGCACGTCCCCGGTGATCCCGCCGAGGCGGCGCCTGGCGTGCCGGAGCACCAGCAGCGCGGCGCCGAGCCCGGCCAGCAGCGCGACCGGCGCCACCAGGAGGCCCGTGAACCCCGCCGCTCCGCACTCGACGCTCGCCGACAGCATGCCCATCGGGTACTCGGACTCCATGTCGTAGTAGCGCAGGCCGGGCTCGTCCGCCTGCGGGCACGCGCCGGCGAGAAAGGGCTCGGCGTAGGTGACGGACAGCTCGCGGCCCCAGCCGGCAGAGCCGTCGCCGCCCCAGGCCCACAGACCCGCGCCGGGGGCGGAGAGCATGCCGATCACGGCGGCGGCGAGCAGCGCGGCCAGGGTGGCGAGCCAGGCGGTGGGACGGCGTACCGTGCCCGCGACCATCGCGCCCAGCCCGTCGGGGCGGGCGGCGGGCACGCCGGACCGGCAGGCCCACGTCAGCGCCAGCCGCCCCGCCACGCAGGCCGTCACGAGCGCCCAGAACCCCGCGTCGGCGAGCGCCACGACCTGCACGATCAGCGTGAGCACCAGCGTCATCACGCCGAACGGCCCGATGTCCGACTTTTTCATGATGTCGAGCGCCTGCGGCGGCGGCTTGCCGCTGCCCAGGCCGTCCGCGAGATCGGCCAGCCCGTCGAGATGCAGCCCCCGGGTCAGCAGGGCCAGCAGCCCGAGCGCCAGCACCGCTCCCAGCAGGGGCGGCGCGGGCAGCAGCAGCGGCAGCGCGGCGACCAGGCCGAGCGCCAGCCCGACGGCCGGGGCCAGCACCATCGCCTGCCCCGCCACCTGCCGATCCACTCGTTCGACGCGAACGGGAAAGGCGCAGAGCGTGCCCACAGCGAACCTCAGCCCGTCCATCAGTCGCATAACGGACGATCCTAGGGCCCACTAGTGTGGCGGGATGCACGTGGTTGAACTGGAAGGCGTAGGTGTCCGGGTTGTCGGCAAATCGCTGCTGGACGGCGTCGATTGGCAGGTGGACTACGGCGACCACTGGGTGATCCTCGGGCCCAACGGCGCGGGCAAGACGACCTTGCTGTCGCTGGCGGCCGCCGTTCGGCACCCCAGCGAAGGAGCGGTCAGGGTGCTCGGCCACCGGCTCGGCCGGGTCGACGTGCGGGAGCTGCGCCGCCACATCGGCCTGGTCGCCGACAGCCAGCACCTGATCGACGAGGAGCTGATGGAGGAGGAGGGCGCGACCGCGCACACCGTGGTGCTCACCGGGCACACGGGGACGAGCGCTCCGCTGTGGGACAAGTACGGCGACGCCGAGCGCGAGCGGGCCCACCGGCTGCTGGCCGACCTGGGCTGCAAGGACCTGGCGGACCGGAAGTTCCGCGTCTGCTCGCAGGGGGAGCGGGCCAGGATCCGGGTGGCCAGGGCGCTCATGGCGGACCCGGCGGTGCTGCTGCTCGACGAGCCGTTCGCGGGGCTCGACCTGCCCGCGCGCGAGGACCTCATCACCGCCGTCGAGGACCTCGCCACCACCAGGCCCGTGCTCACGACCGTGACGGTGACGCACCACGTGGAGGAGGTGCCCGCCACGACCACGCACGCCATGCTCATGCGCGACGCCAGGGTGCTGGCCGCCGGCCCGGTGGCGGACGTGCTCACCCCGGCCCGCCTGAGCGACTGCTTCGGCCGCGCCCTGAACGTGGACCGCGTGGAAGGCCGCTGGTACGCCAGAGCGGCCCGCCGGTAACCTCCGGTCACAGCTCCAGCAAGCGCCCGGTAACTTCCGATCACGGCTCCAGCAGGCGCCCGGTAACTTCCGGTCACAGCTCCAGCAGGCGCCCGGCGACCACCAGCGCCACATACTCCGACTCGGCGGCCAGCCGTTCGTTGAGCCGCCCGAGCGCGTCCCTGAACGCCCGCCCGCTCGCCGTGGCGGGCACCACGCCCATCCCCACCTCGTCGGACACCGCCACGATCGGCTGTGACGCCTGCCGCCACACTGCCACCAGCTCGTCGCAGCGTGCCGTGACGGGCGCGCGATCGCCCTCCCAGGCGCCGTGCTCGTCGAACACCGCCGCCAGCCAGGTCCCCAGCCCGTCGATCAGCAGCGGCGTGGTGGCCGTGCGGATCGTCCCGGCCAGGTCGGTCGTCTCGGCGGTGGCCCAGTGCGCGGGCCGCCGCTCCCGGTGCGCCCGCACCCGCGCCGCCCACTCGCCGTCGCCCGCGCCGCCGGGCCCGGTGGCCACGTAGGTCACGTGCGGTTCCGCCGCCAGCCGCAACTCCGCCTCGGCCGACTTCCCGGACCTGGACCCGCCCAGCAGCAGCACCCGTCCGCCCCGCTGCGCCTGCGGAAGCCGCGTCGCGCTCTCCTGCGGAAGCCGCGTCGCGCTCTCCCGCGGAAGCGGCGTCGTGCTCTCTTGCGGGAGCCGCGTCGTGCTCTCCTGCGGAACCTGTGGGGTCCGCTCCGTGCCGGTCTCCAGCTCCGTGCCGTCGGGGACGGCGAGGGCTCCCCAGAGCCGTAGCCGCCTGGCCAGCTCCTCCTCCGACCGGATCCGGTGATCCAGCCCCACGGCCACCACCAGGGTCGCGCCGTCCGCCAGCCCCGCCCGCCGCAGCTCCCCGAGTCGCTCCGGGCGGTCGAGCAGGTCGATGAGCACCACGTCGTACCTGGCGGGCCCGTCCGGCGGCACGGGCCGCCCCTGGAGCAGGCAGAGGAGCCGCGAGCCGTCCGGGCAAACCAGCCCCAGGCCGTCGGCGCAGGCACGGTACCCGCGCGGCAGGCCCACGAAGGGGAACGGGACCACGCCGTCCACGACGAGGCCGAACGGGCGGCGATGGCCGGGCGGCAGGCCGGCGCACGAGGCGCACCGGCAGCCGGGCTCCGGCCAGCCCGCGCCGCCCCCGGTACCGGTGAGAAGGACCTTCACCGCGCCGAGCGTACAAACCCGGCGCCGACCCACCCCACCCGGCCCTCCACCGCCCCCAGGCCCGCCCGGACGCGCCGGAGGCCCGCACGGCCCTATGTCGGTCCCCACCGCACAGGAGTGAGCCCCTCTACGGCCTCCGCGACGCCAGGCCGGCCCAGGCGCGCCGGCAGCCTGCGTCCAGGCCGAGGGTGGCCTGCGTCTTACGCGAGGGGCTCCCGGACGCGCGCTGGGCGGGCCGACGACTCCCAGAGCCGTGCGGACGGGTGGGCCCTTGAGCAGTCAGCCGCGCGGGTCCCATGGGGCGTCAGCCGCGCGGGCCAGTGGCGCCCATGAGGCGTCCGCTGTGCGGGCGGGTGGGCCCTTGGGCCGTCCGACGTGCGGGTCCCATGGGGCGCCGGCTGTGCGGGCCGGTAGCGCCCATGAATCGGCAGCCGGGCGGGCCGGTGACGCACGAGGTCGCGCGTCCGGCCGGGCGGGCCGGTGTTACCGGGAGGCCCGCTCGCCGCCTCACCACCCACGAGCCAGGCCGGCGCGGTGGGGCGTGGTACGTGGGGGAGGGGGTCAGCGGTTGGCTGGGGTGGTGGGGCGGGTGCGGCGGCGGGTGGCGATGACGGCGCCGGCGCCGAGCAGGGCCAGCGCGCCGGCCCCGCCCGCGATCAGCATGATCGGCGGCCCGCTCCCGGCGCCGCCCGGGGCCACGGCCGGGGCCGGGAGGTCCGTGCCGCCCTGCGGCTGGGCCGGGTAGCCGTCCACGGACACCACGCCGCCCTGGGCGTCCACGCGCACCCTGGCGGCCGACGCGAGCAGCTCGGCCGTGGTGGCGTTCTCGGCGCCCGCCACGCACTTCAGCACCCCCTGAGCGGGCGGCTGCTCCCCGGGGTACGGGTCGGCGTCCCCGTCGCCGAAGTCCACCGCCACCACCACCCGCTTGTGCCCGGAGGCCGCGGTTTCCTTGCCGCACACCGCCTCGAACGACGGCAGGTCCCCGCCCGGCGACTCGCCCGCCGCGCCGTCCGGCGCCACCGAGAAGCGCCAGCCGATGACCGAGCCGCCCTCCGGGGTGTCGCCCGGCGCGGTGGACAGCCACGCCGTCCCGTCGCTGCGCCACGCGCTCCACGACCGCGGGGCGTGCGGATCGGCCGCCCCGGGAGCCGGTTCGCCGGGTGCGATGGAGGGTGAGGCGAGGGCGGAATGGGGGAGAGAGAGGAAGGCGGCCGCCCCGAGGGCGACCCCAGCCGCAACACGACATGCGCGCAGCATCGATTGACCTCCAAGCTCGGGAGTAGGGTTCCAGTGCCTGCGGAGGGTGCGCCGGCGAACCCGCGGAAAAGGAGCGTATGGCATGACATGGCGGTGGCGTTATGAAAATGCAAATGGTGGTGAGGTAACAGATCGCCCTTTGCCGCGAGAGGTTTTTCCGAGCCAGGCCGACGCGGAGTCCTGGCTCGGGGAAAACTGGCGTGACCTGCTGGAATCCGGTGTTGAGCAGGTCGCTTTGCTAGATGAGGACCGCGTGGAATACGCGGGATTGTCATTGCGTCCGGAGTGAGTGCCGGATAACTGAAAAACCCCTTGAGCGCTGCTGCGGCTCAAGGGGTTTTTGTTGTTGATGGGGTTATGGGCGGGTGCTCGGGCTCACGGTCTTGGACGGGTCGCGCTCCACGACGGACCCGAGCACGTCGTCGATCCGCTTCATCACGTCGGCCTCGAGCTTGACGCCCGCCGCCTTCACGTTGTCGCGGACCTGCTCGGGCCGGGTGGCCCCGACGATGGCGCTGGAGACGTTCGGGTTCTGCAGCACCCAGGCGATCGCCAGCTGCGCCATGCTGAGCCCGAGGTCGGCGGCGATCGGCTTGAGCTCCTGCACGCGGGCGAGCACGTCGTCGTTCATGAACCGGGCGATCATGGCGCTGCCGCTCTTGTCGGTCGCCCGCGAGCCCTCCGGCGGCTGCTGGCCGGGCACGTACTTGCCGGTCAGCACCCCCTGGCCGATGGGCGACCAGACGATCTGGCCCACGCCCTCCTTCTCGCTCAGCGGGACGACCTCGGACTCGATCACGCGCCACAACATCGAGTACTGAGGCTGGTTCGACACGATCCGGTCGAAGCCCATCTCGTCGGCGATCTTCAGGGCGCGGGCGATCTGGTCGGCGTTCCACTCGCTGACGCCTACGTAGAGGACCTTGCCCTGGCGTACGAGGTCGTCGAAGGTCTTGAGGGTCTCCTCGAGCGGGGTCTCGTTGTCGAAGCGGTGCGCCTGGTAGAGGTCCACATAGTCGGTCTGCAGGCGGCGCAGCGAGGCGTTGATCGACTCGGTGATGTGCTTGCGGGACAGACCGCGGTCGTTCTTGCCGGGACCGGTCGGCCAGTAGACCTTGGTGAAGATCTCCAGCGACTCCCTGCGCACGCCCTTCAGCGCTCGGCCGAGCACCTCCTCGGCCTTCGTGCCTGCATAGACGTCAGCGGTGTCGAACGTGGTGATGCCCTCGTCGAGTGCCGCCTGCACACACTGCTTGGCGGCGTCCTCCTCGACCTGGGAGCCGTGGGTGAGCCAGTTGCCGTAGCTGATCTCACTGACCATGAGACCGCTACGACCGAGGTGTCGGAATTCCATGCATCCGACCTTAATCCCGGCGCATGGGGTGATCGGTTTCGGGATAGGGTGCGCGACGTGCTGAAGCTCGTACGGCTGGCGCTGACGGCGGCCATCCTGACCGCGATCGCGGTCCGGCTGCGCCGTCGCGCCCGCATGCCCGCCAGGCAGCCAACGCCCCGGGCGCCGGGCCCCCGTCCGGCCCGGTCCATGAGGATGGTCGTGGCCTGGGCGGTCATCGTCGTGCTCGTGGCGCTCACCCTGGTGGCCGCGCTGGTGCCCGCCCACGAGCGGGCCGCCGGGGCGGACCGGCAGGCCGGCGAGGTGCGGCAGGAGGCCCTGGCGGCGGTCGTCGAGCCCAGCGCTCCACCCGCGGCGCCGTCCCCGGTGCCGACTCCCGAGCCGACTCCGCCGCCGAGCGAGATCCCCGACCCGAGTTGCTCGCCCGCGCCGCGCCCGGTGACCGTTCGGCCGATCGACCCGCGGGTGAAGCGGGCCGTGGACCGGCAGTGGCGGCGCGTCGAGCGGTGGCTGAAGGCGAACGCGCCCCGCACGTACCGGACGCTGGCAGGGCCCGGCAAGGCGCGCACGATCGCCGTCGCCGAGTCGCAGATGGGTGTGGACTTCCCCGACGACCTGCGGGCCTCCCTGCTGCGCCACAACGGCTCGCGCGGGGAGCGGGCGTTCGGGTTCGGTTCGTGGCCCGACGGCGCGGTCAATCTCAGCACGCGCCGGATCAGGGACTCCTGGCGCGCGCTGTGCTCCTGGGAACGCACCGACCGCGGCCCCGACCCGACCGTCGAGTACTGGAACGGGCGGATGATCCCGTTCCTGTACTACCCGGGGCGCAGCTCGGACGTCATGGCCTACGCCGTGGTCGACTCCGTGGGAGGTGCCGTGGGCTGGGACGACTCGTCCAGCGGCATGGCACCCCGGATGCCGTCCTACTACGCGCTCATGCGGGCCGTGGCCGACGCGCTGGAGCACGGCACCCCGGTCGAGGGCCGGCGGCCCGTGGTGGAGCGCGGGGTGCTGCGCTGGGAGCGGTCGTGAGCGCGGTGGCGAGCCGGGCCGGCCGGAGAGGTCACCGCTTGGGCGGCACCGGCTTTCCGCCGGGCAGGACCGCGGGCGGCGGGAAGCGGAGCTTGCGGATCTGCAGCGCCCGCATCGCCGCGTAGAAGCCCACGCCCTTGACGCTCTCGCCGGGCAGCTTCTCGGCCACCAGCTTCTTCACCTTCCAGGCCACGTAGACCGAGGTGACGACCACGCCGATCATCATGATCGGCCAGCCGATCGTGACGACGTAGCCGAGCACCTGCGCCCGGATCGCCATCGGCCAGGGGATCCACGTGGCCAGCAGGATCAGTAGCGAGAACGGCAGGAAATACTGGCTCGGCAGCCGCCGCGAGTCGACCCAGTCACGCGCGAACTTGCGCGCGGGGCCCTTGTCACGAACGGGAAAATACCGCTCGTCACCTGCCAGCATGCCCTCGCGGGCACGCTGGCGCTCGGCGTTCTGCTTCGCCCGCATCTGCCGATAGGCCTCTTTACGGTCCTTCGGCGCGGAGACGTACTGGCGTCGTTTGCCTTCGGCATCCCGGCGCTTGGGTGTGGGACGACCTTTACCCTGGGGCTTAGGATCGTCAACGGGGACGGGGGTGTCGTCCACGGAGGTCTGGGAACGGCGTCGCAACACGACGTCAACCCTACCTGGACTGCAACTTAGTGACGCCCCCGTGCGTTATGCGTAGGGTAATCCCAAGGCGGCTGCGCTGCATTGGGATTGACACCAGCACGACCTAGAAGGGGACGGCCGACGCGCATGAGCGTGATGAAGAGACTTTCGATGATCTTCAAGTCCAAGGCCAACAAGGCCCTGGACAAGATGGAGGATCCGCGCGAGACCCTTGACTACTCCTATCAGCGGCAGCTCGAGCTGCTGCAGAAGGTGCGCAGGGGGGTGGCCGACGTCGCCACCTCGCGCAAGAGGGTGGAGCTCCAGATAACCGGCCTGGAGAATCAGGCCCGGCGCTATGAGGAGCAGGGCCGCAAGGCGCTGTCCGTAGGACGTGAGGATCTGGCCCGGGAGGCGCTCCAGCGCCGCTCGAACCTGCAGACGCAGATGGCCGACCTCAAGGTCCAGCACGACAACCTGCAGGCCGAGGAGGAGAAGCTGACCACGGCTTCCCAGCGGCTGCAGGCCAAGGTCGACTCCTTCCGCACGAAGAAGGAGACCATCAAGGCGACCTACACCGCCGCCGAGGCGCAGACGCGCATCAACGAGGCGTTCTCCGGCATCTCCGAGGAGATGGGCGACGTCGGCCTGGCGATCCAGCGCGCCGAGGACAAGACGGCGCAGATGCAGGCCCGTGCCGGCGCCATCGACGAGCTGCTGGCCAGCGGCGCGCTCGACGACTACAGCGGCACCCGTGGCGACGACATCCAGGCCGAGCTCGACCGCATGGGCGGCGGCATGGACGTCGAGCTGGAGCTGGCCAGGATGAAGGCCGAGCTGGGCCAGGGTCCGGCGCCGAAGGGCGCCATCGAGCAGGGCCAGCCGCAGCAGCAGGCCCAGCCGCAGGCTCAGCCGCAGCAGCAGGGGGGCACCCAGCAGCTGCGCCAGCCAGGGGAGGGCGCATGATTGTCAGGATCATGGGCGAGGGTCAGGTGGAGATCTCCGCCGACGACATCTCGGTCCTCAACGAGCTGGACACCGAGCTCGAGGCGGCCATCGACGCGGGCGACGAAAAGTCGTTCCGCGTCAAGCTGCACGCGTTGCTCGACAAGGTGCGCCACGTGGGCAAGGCGCTTCCCGACGACAGCCTTGAGCCGTCAGAGCTGATCCTTCCCCCCGCGGACGCCTCGATCGAGGAGGTCCGGGAGATGCTGGGCGACCAAGGCCTCATCCCGGGCTGAGCCCGTGAGCACGCGGTTCGCGTCCGACCGCGGCCTGACCAGCCGCATGGTCGTGACGATGTTCCTGCTCGGCCTCCTCTACGTGGTGTTCGTCGGCGTCCTGATCGCCCTGGGCGTGCGGGCGCTGACCGTGCTGGTGCTGGCAGGCGGCCTGCTGCTGGTGCAGTACTTCCTGTCCGACCGCATCGCGCTGTTCGCGATGCACGGGCGGGAGGTCTCCCCACAGGAGGCCCCTGAGCTGCACGGCCTGATCGACCGGTTGTGCGCCATGGCCGACATGCCCAAGCCACGGGTGGCGATCGCGGATTCCGACGTCCCCAACGCGTTCGCCACCGGCCGCAACCAGAAGCGGGCCGTCGTCTGCGTGACGACCGGCATCCTGCGCCGCCTGGAGCCACAGGAGCTCGAGGGCGTGATCGCCCACGAGCTCTCCCACGTCGCCCACCGCGACGTGGCCGTCATGACGATCGCCTCGTTCCTGGGGATCGTGGCGGGGCTGATGACCAGGTTCGCGCTCTACTCGGGGCTGGGCGGCCGCCGCAACGGCGGCCAGGGCGGCGTGCCGATCGGCGCGATCGTCCTGCTGGTCTCCGTCATCGTGTACGCCGTCAGCTTCCTGCTCACCCGCGCCCTGTCGCGCTACCGGGAGCTGGCCGCCGACCGGGCGGGTGCCCTGCTCACGCAGCGCCCCTCGGCCCTGGCCAGCGCGCTGACCAAGGTGACCGGTGACATGGCCAGGATCCCGACCCGCGACCTGCGCGAGGCGGAGCCGTTCAACGCCTTCTACTTCGCCCCGGCGCTGGCCGGGGGGCAGTCGCTGGCGAACCTGTTCTCCACCCATCCGTCGCTGGAGCGGCGGCTGGAGCAACTGGCGAACATCTCGCGGCAACTCGGAAGGGGCTGACGATGGGCTGGCTCGACGCGCTGCTCGGCCGGTCGAAGCCGGTGCAGCCCAACCTCGACGCGTTGTTCGCGCTGCCGTCGGCGGCCGTGACGCTGCAGGCCGCGACCGGGCTCGTCCCCACCGGTCTCGGCTCCGTGGCGTTCAGGGCCGCCGAGGGCGGCGCCTTCGCCACGCTCGAACGCGACGTCAAAGCGCTGCTCGGCGAGCGCGTGGAGGAGTCCGACGACGGCTACGGCTACACCTGGCTCCTGGTGCGCCGCTCGCCCGACGCGCTCAGCGACCTGGTCACCGAGCTGCACGCGGTCAACTCCTCGCTGGAGGGGGCCGGGTTCGGGCCCTCGCTGCTGTGCTCGCTGGTGTCCTTCACGGGGCCGAACGAAGGACGGCTGGCCGTGGTCTACCTGTACAAACGCGGCACCTTCTACCCGTTCGCTCCCATGCCCGGACAGAGGCGTGACAACGCGCTCGAACTGCAGGCTCGGGGCGCCTTGGAGGGCGAGCTGCCGCTGGAGAAGGATCTCAGCCGCTGGTTCCCCGTCTGGGGGGCTCCCGGGCTCTGACCGGGGAGCTCATAGGCGATGATCGCCCCTAGTGATCTAATGATCACGTGGAGCGAAGGTTGTTCGTGCTCGCCGCTTGCGCGTTCATCGTGGCGGCGGTTCTGGGCAGCGCCTGGATCACCGGCCAGTTCACCACGCCGGCGGTGGACAGGACCGACGGCTACGTCAGCGAGCTGGCCGCCCGTGACCAGCCGTGGACGCGCCTGTTCCGGGTCAGCGACGCGCTGTCGGGGCTGGCGTGCGCGCTCGGAGTGGCGCTCGTCCCCAGGGTGGCGCGCGAGTGGCCGGGCTGGCTGGCGCTGGCCGCGTTCGGGCTGCTGACCTTCGTGGCCGGGGTGTTCCCCCTGGACTGCGCCGCGCTCAGCGATCCGCTCTGCGCGCGGCGGGAGACGTCGTCCGGGCACGTGGTCCACGCGCTGGCAGGGGTGCTCGGCGCGGTGGCCGTGCTGGCCGCCATGGTGCTGCTCAGCGCCCGCTGGCGGTCGTGGGTGTCGTGGCTGTTCACCTGGCTCGGCCTGGCGGCCACGCTGCTCACCGCCGTCGCGCTGGCCGCCGGGCACGGGGTGGGCCTGGCTCATCGCGCCCAGCTCACGATGACCGCCGTCTGGCTGGTGTACGTGGCGCTCCACCTGCTCGTCTCCGACTGGGACGACCCGGACGCCGAGGCGGAGCCGAGGGTCGCGCCCGGCCGGATGGGCGGCGTGGGCGGCGCCAGGGTCCTGCCCGGGACGGCCGACCAGACGGCCGGCTACGGGAAACCGCACGTCGTCGTGGCGGGCGACGGGCCGGCGGTGCTGATCACGGCCGGGCACGGGGGCGCCTGGTTCCACTGGGACGCGGTGGCCGACCGGCTCGCCGGGAGCCGCCGCGTCATCCGCTTCGACCGCCCCGGGCTCGGCCTCAGCCCGCGCTCGCCCGCCCCGCCCACCCTGTACGCCGAGGTCGCCCGCCTGGCCGCGCTGTCCCCCTCGCATCCCGAGCAGGTCACCGTCGTCGCCCACGGCGTGGCCTGCTGGCACGCGGAGGCGTTCGCCCGGCTGCACCCGCTGTGCCTGGCCAAGCTCGTCCTCGTGGACCCGGCCTGCGCGGGCGGGCGCCGGCCGCTGCCGTTCGCCGGTGCCGCCGGCAGGTGGCTGCCCGCGCTGGGCGGCACGTGGGGGGCGACCTTCCTGGCCCGCCTGACCGGGCCGGCCGCGCACCGGCTGCTCACCGGGCTGCCGGACCCGTCGGGCGTCTACAGCATGGGCAAGGTGCCCGCCGCGATGGCGGGGGAGTGGCTGGCCCGCCGCGACATGGCCGCCGACCTGCACCGGCTGCGGGCCGAGAAGCCGTTCCCGGACGTGCCGGTCACCATGATCAGCGCGGGCCGGACCGGTGAGCGGGGGGACGGCTGCCTGGAGTGGCTGGCGGGCGAGCTCGGCGCCGAGCACGTACGCCTGCCCGGGGCCGGGCGCCGGATCCCGCTCCGGGCCCCGCAGGCCGTCGCCGACGCGGTCTCGGCCTTGGCGTAACGCGTGCGGAACCCCGCGCCACCCACCAGAATGGCGGGAAAGACGCCATATGTGGGGGTTTCCAATGCCGGACCTCGCGGCCCTCAGGCCAGGGGATCCCGCGACGGTGGGCACGTACCGGCCGGCCGGACGGCTCGGCGAGGGCGGACAGGGCATCGTCTACCTCGCCACCGCCCCGGACGGGACGAAAGTGGCGCTCAAGCTCCTGCGCGCCGACCTGGCCGGTGACGCCGAGGCGTCGGAGCGGTTCGTGCGCGAGGTGGCGATGGCCCGGCGGGTGGCGCCGTTCTGCACCGCCCAGGTCATCGAGACCGGTCTGTACGGCGGGCGCCCGTACATCGTGAGCGAGTACATCGACGGCCCCACCCTCGCCGACGTCGTACGCGAGCAGGGCCCCCGCTCGGGCGCCGCCCTGCACCGGCTGGCCATCGGCACCGTCACCGCGCTCGTCGCCATCCACCAGGCCGGCATCGTGCACCGCGACTTCAAGCCGTCGAACGTGCTGCTGGCCTCAGACGGCCCCCGGGTGATCGACTTCGGCATCGCCAGGGCGCTCGACCTCAGCTCGACACTCACCGGCGCCGTGATCGGCACGCCCTCGTACATGGCTCCGGAACAGCTCTCGGGAGCCGGCCCCGGGCCGAAGTCGGACATGTTCGCGTGGGCGGGCACGCTGCTGTTCGCCGCCTCGGGGCAGCCGCCGTACGGGCAGGACAGCATGCCGGCGGTGATCAACCGGATCCTGCACAGCGAGGCCGACACCGGCTCCGTGGCCGACCCGGCCCTGCGCGCGCTGGTCGCGGACTGCCTGGCCAAGGACCCCGCCCGGCGGCCGGCCGCGAGCGAGGCCCTCCTGCGCCTGCTCGGCCACGCCCCCGCCGACCGGCCGTCCGGCCTGCTCCAGGAAGGCAGCGCGGCGGCCGCCTCCCGGGAGGTGCGGCACGCGTACCCGCCGCCCCCGGTCCACCCGCCCCTCTTCCGCCCCGGCCCGCCCACCCGGCCCGCCCGGCGCGGGAACACCGGCTGGATCGTCGCCGCCGCCGTCGCGGGGGCGCTCACCCTCGCGGCCGCCAGCGCCTTCGTGGCCGTCCGCCTGAGCACCCGCCCCACCGCCTCCCCCACGCCGTCCGCCGCCGCCTCGGTCACCGCCTCCGCGTCCGCCACGCCCGGGGCGACGCGCTCGGTCACCCTGCCCGGCACGTCGGTACGGATCCAGGAGAGCGACACCGACCCCATCAGGCTCGCCTCCTACACCCTCGACGGCGGCAGGCGCCTCTACGTCAGGAAGCACGCCACCGGCGAGTTCGCTCCCGACACCCGCTTCTTCGAGTACGCCCTCGACCCCGGCACCAACCTGGCCCTCGGCACCGACGTGGACTACAGCGCCGGCTCCTTCGCCACCGTGTCCGTCGTCGACCACGTCACCGGCAGGAAGCGGGTCGTCGAGCTCAGTCCCAAGCCGATCTTCCCCACCACGCCCCGCTGGTCCCCGGACGGCAAGTACGGCCTGGTCACCCTCTTCAAGGGCACCGAGGGCAACACCGAGGACTACGGCTACGGCATCATCGACGTGACCTACGACAAGGGCCGCGTGTTCGAGATCAAGGAGCGGGGCGCCGGGCAGTGGCGCTTCTTCTGGGACGCCGGCGGCCGGGCGGTGGGCACCTGGGCCGGCGGCACGATGACGTTCTACGACCTCAACGGCAAGCTCCTGCGCACCCTGCCCGACGCGGGGTCGCCGGTGTGGGTCGAGGGGGACGACGTCTCGCCGTCGGGCGGCCGGTTCCTGGCCCACTGCACGCCGGAGGGCACCTCGCTGTGCGCCCGATCCACCTCCGGCGACGACGCCGGCGCCGTCACGATCCCCGTCGCCAGCAACCGGCTCATCGGGTGGTGGGACGACGACCACCTCGCGGTCTGGCGGGCCAAGGGCACCGGGTACGAGGCCGTCGTGGTCGACCTGGCCGGGCGGGTCCGCAGGGTGCTGGCGACCGCGCCCGGGAAGGCCGAGTTCGACCGGATGGGCTTCCGCTTCGGCAGGGCCTCCCCGTAGGTCCTTGCGGCGCGGGCGGCACGTTCTAGGATCAAGGGGAACCCACCGGAGGGGACGCGCCATGGACATCACCGTGATCGGCGAGGGCGCCGTCCTGGCCGAGCCCGACATCCTGCGGCTGCACGCGGGCGTCGAGGTCCGCCGGGCCTCCGCCGCGGAGTCGTTCGCCGCCGTACGGGCCGCCGCGGCCCGGCTCTCCCAGGTGCTCGGCCAGGCGGGGATCGAGCCGCGGGACGTGACCACGGTGGAGCTGTCCCTGGGGCCCGAGTACGAGGCCTATCCCAAGGTGGCCGCCTACCGCGCGGCGCAGGGGGTCGAGGTCGTGGTCCGCGACGTGAGCCAGGCCGACCGCGTCATCGACGCCGTGGCCGGGGTGGGGGAGGAGGCCAGGCTCAACGGCGTGGCCTTCGAGCTGTCGGACCAGGCGGCGGCCCTGGCCGAGGCCAGGGTCAGGGCGTTCAGGGACGCCGCGGCCAAGGCGGCCCAGTACGCCGAGCTGGCCGGGCGGCCGCTGGGACGGGTGGTGTCGGTGAACGAGGAGCACGGGTTCGGGCCGCCGGTGCCGATGCGCGCGAACCTGATGGCCGCCGAGTCCGGGGGCTCGGTCCAGCCCGGTCGGCAGGCGCTCACGGTCCGGGTGCGGCTGGGCTACGACTTCGCCTAGCCCGGCCCCCGCACGTTCGCTCCCCGCCGTCCCGCCCGCACGTCCCGCCCGCACGTTCGCTCCCCGCCGTCCCGCCCGCACGTCCCCTCGCTGCCGTCCGCAGGCACGCCCTCCCTGTCGTGCGCCCGAGCGCGCCACGCGACCCTCGCGGCGTCCCTTTCCTCCCCAAAGGATCCCCGCCGAAGTGAGAGGCGGCCGCTGGTTCGCGGACTGCGGGGCTGCGGGGCTGCGGGGCTGCGGGCTGCGGGGCGCGCGCTCGGGCGCGGAGAAGCGGTCGCGGGCGTGCCGGGTGCGCCCGGGGCCGGATGGGGCAGATGACAGGAGGCACGTGGCGCGGGGCGCGACCGCGGCGGGAGGGCTTGGCTTTGGTGATCAGCGGCGGCCAGACTGGTCTGCGTGGATGAGACGGTGGTGACCGAGGACGGCGTGCGGTTGTGGGCGTGCCGGGCCGGCCAGGGTGTTCCCGTGGTGTTCTGTCACGGAGGGCCGGGGCTGTGGGACACGCTGGATGACGTGGCCGCGCTGCTGGCCGGAGGCGCCGCCGTGCATCGGTGGGACCAGCGGGGGTGCGGGCGGTCGCAGCGGTGCGGGCCGTACTCCGTGGGCCGGTCGGTCGCCGACCTCGACGCGGTGCGGCGTCATTTCGGACTGGACGGCATGGTGCTGCTCGGCCACTCCTGGGGCGCCCAGCTCGCCCTGCGCTACGCGCTCGACCACCCCCGGCGCGTACGCGGCCTGGTGTACGTCGCCGGCACCGGCATCGACCCGGACGCCCCCTGGCACGACGACTACTCTCGAGACCTGCGCGCCAGGCTGGGCGATCACCTGGAGCGGTGGGCGGAGCTCAAGAATCGCGAGCGCACCCCCGCCGAGGACCGGGAGTTCTCCGTGCTGCAGTGGTCGGCGGACTTCATCGGCGACCGGGCGCTGGAACAGGCCGAGCGCATGGCCACCCCCTGGCTGGGCGTCAACTTCGCGTGCAACGCCGCGATCAACGCCGAGAACGCCCGCGAATGGGGCACCCCCGAGCTGCGGGCGCGGTGCGCGACGCTGGAGGTGCCCGTGCTGATCGTGGACGGCGACCGCGACATCCGGCCCCGCTGGGCGGTCGACTCGCTGGAGCGGGCCCTGCCGCGCGTGACCAGGGTGGTCCTGGCGGGCGCCGGGCACCTGCCCTGGACCGAGGACCCGGACGGCTTCCGTGAGGCCGTCAGCGCGTTCCTGGCGCAGGTCAGCCCCGCGACACAGCCGCGGGGCTGACCGGCCAGGGCTCAGGGCAGGGCTCGGGAGGGCTCAGGGCAGGGCTCCGGCCAGGGTTCAGGCCAGGGCTTAAGGCAGGGCCAGCATGCGGTCCAGGGCGACCTTGGCCCAGTGGGTGGTGTCCTCGTCCACCGTGATCTGGTTGACGACCTCGCCCAGCACCAGCGACTCCAGCGCCCACACCAGGTGCGGCAGGTCGATCCGGTTCATCGTCGAGCAGTAGCAGACCGTACGGTCGAGGAACGAGATGTTCTTGTCCGGGAAGGTCTGCGCCAGGCGCTTGACCAGGTTCAGCTCCGTGCCGATCGCCCAGCTCGAACCCGCGGGGGCCGCTTGCAGGGTCTTGATGATGTGCTCCGTGGAGCCCACGTGGTCGGCCTTGAGCACGACCTCGTGGCGGCACTCCGGGTGCACGAGGACGTTCACGCCCGGGATGCGCTCGCGTACGTCGTCCACGGACTCGGCGGTGAAGCGGCCGTGCACCGAGCAGTGGCCGCGCCACAGGATCATCCTGGCGCGCTCCAGCTCCTCCTGGGTCAGGCCGCCGTTGGGGCGGTGCGGGTTCCACACCACGCAGTCCTCCAGCGACATGCCCATCTCCAGCACCGCCGTGTTGCGGCCCAGGTGCTGGTCGGGCAGGAAGAGCACCTTCTGGCCCTGCTCGAACGCCCAGTCCAGGGCGCGGCGGGCGTTGGAGGAGGTGCAGACGGCGCCGCCGTTCCGGCCGCAGAACGCCTTGATGTCGGCGCTGGAGTTCATGTACGTGACCGGGATCACCTGATCGGCCAGCCCCGCGTCCTCCAGGGCCTCCCAGCACTCCTCGACCTGGTCGAACGTGGCCATGTCCGCCATCGAACACCCGGCCGCCAGGTCGGGAAGGACGACCTTCTGAGCGTCGCCGGTCAGGATGTCCGCGGACTCGGCCATGAAGTGCACGCCGCAGAAGACGATGAACTCCGCCTCCGGCCGCGCGGCCGCCTGCTGGGCGAGCTTGAACGAGTCGCCCGTCACGTCGGCGAACTGGATGACCTCGTCGCGCTGGTAGTGATGACCGAGCACGAACAGGCGGTCGCCGAGCGCCTCCTTGGCCTTGCGGGCACGTTCCACCAGGCCGGGGTCGGAGGCCGGCGGCAGCTCGCCGGGGCACTCGACCCCCTTCTCGCTGTGCGGATCGGCGTTCCGGCCGAGGACGAAGAGCGGCAGCCCAGTCTGGGTGGCCATGGCCATACCCCCTTATCGTCGTTGTGACGATACTCATCATGACACATGGGCGTACGTGATTATTCCGGGGGTTGTTCCAGGGGAGGCGACCCCGGGAATGTGTGGCATCGCGCTGGTGTTGGTAGCGTCATTAGTAGGACGTCGGAAACAGACAGCCGGGTTAGGGAGTCAGCAGATGACGGTTGAGAGCAGCGAGACCACGACGCAGGGCCTGATCCTGACTGACGCGGCCGCCGCGAAGGTCAAGAGCCTGCTGGAGCAGCAGGGCGAGGAGGGTCTGCAGCTGCGGGTCGCCGTGCAGCCGGGAGGTTGCTCCGGCCTGCGCTATCAGCTCTTCTTCGATGACCGGTCGATGGACGGCGACGTCGTGTCGGACTTCGGCGGCGTGAGTGTGGTCACCGACCGGATGAGCGCCCCTTACCTCATGGGTGCCTCGATCGACTTCGTCGACACGATCGAGAAGCAGGGCTTCACCATCGACAACCCCAACGCCACGGGCTCGTGCGCCTGTGGTGACTCGTTCAACTAGTCCGGGTCGCCGGTGGTCGCCAGGTCCCGCTCGCCTTTGTGCGTGCGGGACCTTCGCGTATCCTCGTGGGGCCCATTGGCCTGCTGACAACGAGGAAGAAGAACCCCGTGCGCATCGCCGTTACCGGCTCCATCGCGACAGACCACCTGATGACCTTCCCGGGAAGCTTCGGCGATCAGCTCATCGCCGAGCAGCTCGACCGGGTGTCACTGTCGTTCCTGGTCGATGACCTCCAGATCCGTCGCGGCGGCTGCGCCGCGAACATCGCCTTCGGGATGGGCTGCCTCGGCCTCAAGCCGATACTCGTGGGCGCGGTCGGCAACGACTTCGCCGACTATCGCTCGTGGCTGGAGCGCCACGGCGTGGACTGCGGCTCCGTGCACATCTCGGAGACCCAGCACACTGCCCGCTTCCTGTGCACCACTGACGAGCACCACAACCAGATCGCCTCGTTCTACACCGGCGCCATGGCCGAGGCGCGGCTCATCGAGCTGCAGCCCGTCGCCGACCGTGTGGGCGGGCTCGACCTGGTGCTGATCAGCCCCAACGACCCCGACGCGATGCTGCGCCACTCCGACGAGTGCCGCCAGCGCGGCATCCCCTTCGCCGCGGACATCTCCCAGCAGCTCGCCCGCATGGAGGACGAGCAGATCCGCCAGCTCGTCGACGGCGCCGCCTACCTGTTCTCGAACGACTACGAGAAGGGCCTGATCGAGCAGAAGACCGGCTGGTCCCACGAGGAGATCCTCGGCCGGGTCGGCGTCCGGATCACCACGCTCGGCCCCAAGGGCGCCGTCATCGACCGCCAGGGCGAGCCGTCCATCCAGGTCGCCCCCGCGCCCGAGCGGGGCAAGGCCGACCCCACCGGCGTCGGCGACGCCTTCCGCGCCGGCTTCCTGGCCGGTGTGGCCTGGGGCCTGCCGCTGGAGCGGTGCGGGCAGATCGGCAACCTCACCGCCACGCACGTGCTCGAGCGCGTGGGCGGCCAGGAGTACGAGCTCGGCCAGACGTCCTTCCTCGAGCGGTTCGGTGCCGCGTACGGCGCCGAGGCGGCCGCCGAGATCGCCGAGCACGTCCGCTGCTACCACCCCTGAGCCCTGAACGCGCCGCGTCCCCGGACCGTCCTGCTGGGCGGCCCGGGGACGCGGCGTGCCGGCGTCCGGAGCTCAGCGCATGGCGTAGACGCGGTGGACGAACTCGGCGAGCTGGTCGTCGGGCAGGTGCCTGGCCAGGTCGGCCTCGCTGATCATGCCGACGATGCGGCCCTCGTCCATCACCGGAAGCCGCTTGATCTGGTGCTCCTCCATGCGCGCCAGGGCGTCCTCCACAGTGGCGTCCGACGGCACCCATACCAGCCCGATCGCCAGGTCCCCGGCCGTCACCTGCGCCGGGTCGTGGCCGGCCGCGACACACTTGATCACGATGTCGCGGTCGGTGATGATGCCGGTCACGCGGTCGTCGGGCCCGCACACGGGCAGCGCTCCCACGTTGCTCCTGCGCATCATCTGCGCCGCCCGGTCGAGGGTCTCGTGCGCGCTGATGCACTCCGCCCCCGAGCTCATGACATCGCGGGCGGTTTCGTGCGGATGTCCGCTGATCATGGCTTTCCCCTGAGGTCGATGACTCGTACGGAAAGCCCCTACCCGGTGTGCGGAGCTGAATCGGAATTTTGGACGGGCCGGAAAATCAGTAGTTGCGCCTGACGTGGATCGCCCAGCCGCCCTCGGGCAGCTCGTACGACCCGACGTGGCGATGAGACTTCAGCCTGCACCACGCCGGCACGTCCGTATAGGCCGCCGGATCGTCGGCCAGCACGGCCACGACGGCGTTCAGGGGGACGTAGTTGATCTGCTCGGCGAGCATGATGATCGGGATCGGGCACTTCTTCCCGAGCGCGTCGATCGTCAAAGCCGGCTGAGTAACCTCGGTCATGCGACTCCTGCGTCCTGGCGGATGCGGCGGACCAGATCGGGCAGCACGGCGAGGAACCTGTCGACCTCGTCCGCGGCGGCGCCCATGGGCAGCGACACCCTGACATTCCCATGCGTCAGCACGCCCATCGCTTCCAGAACGTGCGATGGACGAAGCGTACTAGCGGTGCACGAACTTCCGGACGATACGGCGAATCCCGCCTTGTCGAGCTCGGTCAGCAGCGCCTCGCCGTCAACGTACAGGCACGAAAACGTCACGATGTGCGGCGCCCGGTCAACGGGGTCGCCGATGACCTCCACGTCGGGGACGAGCTTCGGGACCGTCTCCCTGATCCTGGCGACGAGCCCGGAAAGCCTCGCCTGCTCCCGCTCCGCCTCCGCGGCCATCGCGCGCAGGGCCGCGGCCGCCGCGACGACGCCCGGCACGTTCTCGAAGCCCGGCACCCGCCCCCGCTCCCGCTCGTCCTCCGGCAGGTAGGAGCGGAACCGGGTGCCCTTGCGCACCACCAGCACCCCCACACCGGCCGGTCCGCCCCATTTGTGGGCGCTGGCGGTCAGCACCGACCAGCCGGGCGGCACCGGCATCCGGCCGGCCGTCTGCGCCGCGTCCACCAGCAGCGGCACCCCGGCCGCCCGGCAGGCCGCGGCCGCCTCCGCGACCGGCTGCAGCGTGCCGACCTCGTGGTTGGCCGTCTGCAGGCACGCCAGCGCCGTGCCGGGCCGCGCGACCGCCTCGGCGAACCGATCGGGATCCACGCGCCCGGTCAGGCCCACGCCCACCGTCTCGACCGAGCCGCCCTCGCGCTCGTGCACCGCGCCCGCGTGCAGCACGCAGGAGTGCTCGACCGCGCTGGTCACCAGGTGGCGTCCCGCCCTGCGTCTGCCGTGTAGGGTGCCGAGCACGCCGAGATGCACGGCCTGCGTGCCCGAAGAGGTGAACGACACCTCGTCGGGGCGCGCGCCGAGCGCCTCGGCCACCTCCGTGCGGGCCTGTTCCAGCAGCAGGTGCGCGCGGCGGGCCTGGCCGTAGAGTCTCGCGGGATCGGCCCAGCCGGCGTCGACCGCCGCCAGCAGCGCCTCGCGTGCCTGGGGGTGGAGCGGCTCGCTCGAAGCCGCGTCGAAATACGCCACGAGACCCATCGTCCCACTTCCGGCGCCATCGAGGGGTCGCGCGGTAGGGCGAGGCCCCTGCACGCTAATGTGTCTGCTTGTCAGTCTGTGCTTGATACAGAAAACAGAAATACGAGCGCCCAAGGGAGAGACTCTTGGGCTTCATCTGTGGGGTAGGCGATCCGTGAGTCCGACTCGCCGTACGACGCGGCGTTCGTTGGCCCGGCGCAGGGTGCCGCGCGCCGCCGCTTTGGCGTTGCTGCTGGCCACTGCTACGGCGTGTGCTAATGACGTCCCCGAGGCCGACTGGTCTCGCGGCCTTCTTCCTGACCACATCACCGAGCAGGGTGGAGTGGTCCAGAGTCTGTGGAACGGGGCCTGGATCGCCGCACTCGCCACGGGCGCTGTCGTCATCGCCCTGATCCTCTGGGCGGCCGTGTTCCACCGCAAGCGCAGGGCCAAGGCCGAGCTCCCGCCGCAGGTGCGCTACAACCTGCCGATCGAGATGCTCTACACCTTGATCCCGCTCGTCATGGTGTCGGTGTTCTTCTACTTCACCGCCCGTGACAGCGAGGTGCTCTCCAAGGTGGAGGGCGACGCGACCGTCAAGGTCAAGGTCGAGGCGTTCCAGTGGAGCTGGCGCTTCACCACGACCACCGACGGGAAGACGTTGCAGCCCGTCGCCGGCACTCCGGTGAGCGACTACAAGCAGGGGCCCCAGCTGGTCCTGCCGGTGAACGAGAAGGTCGAGTTCGATCTGTCGACCGACGACGTCATCCACTCGTTCTGGGTGCCGGAGTTCCTGTTCAAGCGCGACGTCATCCCCGGCATCCCCGAGGGCAACCCGGGCCGCAAGTTCCAGATCACCACGCTGAACAAGCCGGGCACCTACGCCGGCCGCTGCGCCGAGCTGTGCGGTGTCGACCACAGCCGGATGCTGTTCTCCGTGAAACTCGTTTCACAGCAAGAGTTCGACCAGTACATCGCGACGCACCAGGCGGGGAGTGCCCAGTGACCGCCATCCAAGAGCCACTCAGGACCACGACGGTCCGGCCCGTCACCAAGGGCCAGATCATCGCCAAGTGGTTGTCCTCGACTGATCACAAGATCATCGGGCACATGTACCTGATCACGTCGTTCGCCTTCTTCCTGATCGGCGGCATCATGGCGCTGATCATGCGGGCCGAGCTGGCGCAGCCGGGGCTGCAGTTCACCAGCAACGAGCAGTTCAACCAGCTGTTCACCATGCACGGCACGATCATGCTGCTGATGTTCGCGACGCCGCTGTTCGCCGGCTTCGCCAACGAGCTGATGCCGCTGCAGATCGGCGCCCCCGACGTGGCCTTCCCCCGCCTGAACATGGTCAGCTACTGGCTCTACCTGTTCGGCAGCATCATCGCCGTGTCGGGCTTCTTCACCCCGGGCGGCGCGGCCTCGTTCGGCTGGTTCGCGTACACGCCGCTGTCCAACGCGATCAACTCGCCGGGCATCGGCGGCGACCTGTGGATCATGGGCTTGGCGCTGTCGGGCCTCGGTACGATCCTCGGCGCGGTCAACTTCATCACCACGATCATCTGCATGCGCGCTCCTGGCATGACCATGTTCCGCATGCCGATGTTCACCTGGAACATCCTGCTGACCAGCATGCTCGTGCTGATGGCCTTCCCCGTGCTGGCCGCCGCGCTGCTGGCCCTGGAGGCCGACCGCAAGCTGGGCACCCAGATCTTCGCCTCCGAGAACGGCGGCGCGCTGCTCTGGCAGCACCTGTTCTGGTTCTTCGGCCATCCAGAGGTCTACATCATCGCGCTGCCGTTCTTCGGGATCATCACCGAGATCATCCCGGTGTTCAGCCGCAAGCCGATCTTCGGTTACATCAGCCTCATCGGCGCCACGATCTCGATCGCCGGTCTGTCCATCACGGTCTGGGCGCACCACATGTTCCCGACCGGGCAGGTGCTGCTGCCGTTCTTCTCGTTCATGACGTTCCTCATCGCGGTGCCGACCGGCGTGAAGTTCTTCAACTGGATCGGCACGATGTGGCGCGGGCACCTGAGCTTCGAGTCGCCGATGTTGTTCTCGGTCGGCTTCCTGATCACCTTCCTGCTGGGCGGTCTGACGGGGGTCATCCTGGCCTCGCCGCCGCTCGACTTCCACATCAGCGACACCTACTTCGTCGTGGCCCACTTCCACTACGTGGTCTTCGGCACCGTCGTGTTCGCCATGTTCGCGGGCTTCTACTTCTGGTGGCCCAAGTTCACCGGCAAGATGCTCGACGACAAGCTGGGCAAGCTGCACTTCTGGCTGCTGTTCATCGGCTTCCACACCACGTTCCTCGTGCAGCACTGGCTCGGCATGGCGGGCTTCCCGCGCCGTTACGCCGACTACAGCGCGGCCGACGGCTTCACCGACCTCAACCTGCTCTCGTCGGTGGGCGCGTTCATCCTGGGCGCCTCGACGCTGCCGTTCTTCTACAACGTCTGGAAGACCTGGCGCAGCGCGCCCAAGGTCACCGTGGACGACCCGTGGGGCTACGGCGGCTCGCTCGAATGGGCGACCTCCTGCCCGCCGCCGCGGCACAACTTCACCTCGCTGCCGCGGATCCGGTCGGAGCGTCCCGCGTTCGACCTGCACTATCCGCATGTCTCCGCCAAGTCCGCCCAGGAGGTTGAGGCCTGATGAAGGTCCAGGGTTGGCTGTTCCTGCTGTGCGGCGTGTTCTTCGCCGGCGTCGACATCGCCTACTGGTTCTGGACCAAGGCGGCGACGGGCCAGGGTGAGCCGGTCGGCACCACGGCCATGGCCATCTCGGTCGGGTTCGCGTTCATGGTGGGCTACTACCTGATGTTCACGGCGCGGCGCATCGGCGCGCAGCCGGAGGACAACAAGCAGGCCGAGATCAGCGACGGCGCGGGCGAGATCGGGTTCTTCAGCCCGAGCAGCTGGTGGCCGCTGTTCCTGTGCCTGGCGGCGGCCTTCGCCTTCGCCGGGTTCGTGATCGGCTTCTGGATGTTCCTGATCGGCGTGTTCCTGATCATCATGGCCATGATCGGGTTCGTGTTCCAGTACTACCGGGGTCACTTCTCGCACTGAGCCCCACACCTGGAGCGGGCGCTCTCCCTCAGGGGAGACGCCCGCTTTTTGGTGTTCTTTACCAGTGCGCGGATGTGGTGATTCGATCACTCAGGGTAATAAAGGAGGCAGAAGTGGTTGGATCTTGGGCGAGGGAGTACTCGTGGGGCGCGGAGCGTATGGATCGGCCGGCCTGCTGGCCTTGGCGCTGCTGACGGCGTGCTCGGCGGCCGGCCCGGCCGAGGAGCCCAAGGGGGTCGCGATGGCGGGCGGGGCACGCAGCGCCCCTGTGGGGGTCTCTCCGGCGGACAAGGCCGCGAATGTGCCCACGGACCAGCCCGTGGTGGTTTCGGCCCATGGGGGCAAGCTGAGGAGCGTACAGGTGGACGGCGGCAAGTCGGGGCCGCTCAAAGGCGTCCTGAGCTCCGACGGCACCCGCTGGCGCAGCGTCGGCACCGCCCGGCCGAGCACCGACTACACCGTGACCGCCGTGTCCGTGGACGCCGCGGGCAAGCAGAATGAGACGCGCAGCACGTTCAGGACGGTCAAGGGCAAGCAGACGTTCGACATCAAGACCATCACCCCGAACAAGGACGACACCGGCCTCACCGTCGGGGTCGGCATGCCCGTCATGATCGCCTTCGACAAGCCGGTGACCGACCGGGTGGCCGTCGAGCGCAACCTCAGCATCCACAGCTCCAAGCCGGTGGAGGGGGCCTGGCACTGGTTCGACAGCCAGCACGTGGACTTCCGGCCGCAGAGGTACTGGCCGGCGCACACGAAGGTGCGCGTGGAGGCCAAGCTGGCGGGGGTGCGCGGAGGGCCGGGCATGTACGGCAAGCGGGACGTACGGCTCGACTTCAAGATCGGCCGCTCGCAGATCACCAAGGGCAGCACCAACGAGCACGTGCTGGTGGTCCGGCGGGACGGGAAGAAGATCCGCACCATGCCGATGAGCGCGGGGCAGGGCGGGCAGTGGAAGTACTACACGACCTCCGGCATCCATCTGGCCATGTCGCGCGAGCCCGTCACGGTGATGACCTCGCCGGGCATCGGGCCGGGCTCGCCCGGTTACTACCAGCTGACCGTGTACAACACCGTGCGGATCTCCAACAGCGGGGAGTACGTGCACAGCGCGCCGTGGTCGGTGGGGTCGCAGGGGAACTCGAACGTCAGCCATGGGTGCGTGAACATCAGCCCGGCCAACGCGGCGTGGTTCATCAAGCACACGTTGATCGGGGATCCGATCATCATCACGGGGTCGCCCCGGAAGCTGGAGCCCACGAACGGGTGGGGGCACTGGCAGGAGACCTGGAAGCAGTGGCTCAAGTGGAGCGCGCTCAAGGCCGGCCCGACCACAACCCTGCCCTGACCGGCGGCCTTGCCCTGTGCGGCGGCCTTGCCCTGTGCGGCGGCCTTGCCCTGTGCGGCGGCCTTGCCCTGTGCGGCGGCCTTGCCCTGTGCGGCG
>NZ_JBFANM010000005.1:17323-23962 GCF_040674815.1 Nonomuraea sp. NPDC049709 | reverse complement strand
GTGCGGCGGCCTTGCCCTGTGCGGCGGCCTTGCCCTGTGCGGCGGCCTTGCCCTGTGCGGCGGCCTTGCCCTGTGCGGCGGCCTTGCCCTGTGCGGCGGCCCTGCCCTGTGCGGCGGCCCTGCCCTGTGCGGCGACGCCGGCCGTGGCTTGTGAGACCGGCCGTGCCGCCCGCCGGCGGCGTTCGCGGCCGTATCCGGGCTGTCCTGCCGGTCTGCGACGTTCGTGGCCATGGCGCGCCCACGGCTGTCCGCCCGGCTTGCGGGCACGTTCGGCGGAGCTCCCGCCTTCCGCGCGTGCGCTCCCTGACGCGTGGCCCGTGGCAAAGGCGCCCGCCTGCTGAGGTGCCTGCCCACGAGGGAGCGCCGTCGGGCCACAGGGCGGGCGAGGCGGTGGCCCGGGGGCGTGGCGCCTGGCCATAGGGCCGGTGAGGCGGGGTGTGGCGCCTGGGCCATGGCCGGGCAGGCCCGGGTGGGTGGCGCGCGGCACGCGGTGGGTCGCGC
Organism: Nonomuraea sp. NPDC049709; assembly: GCF_040674815.1. Taxonomy (NCBI): domain Bacteria; kingdom Bacillati; phylum Actinomycetota; class Actinomycetes; order Streptosporangiales; family Streptosporangiaceae; genus Nonomuraea; species Nonomuraea sp. NPDC049709. Next base: position 23,461 of record NZ_JBFANM010000005.1, on the reverse strand, counting down.
GGGCCTGCGGTGAGTCGGGCAGGCCCGGGTGGGTGGCGCGCGGCACGCGGTGGGTCGGGCAGGCCCGGGGGTGGCGCGTGGCGCCGGGGTGGGTCGGGCGGGCCCAGCGGGCTGGCCGCGTGGGCCCGGGGTGGGGCGGGAAGCCCGGGGTGGGCCGGGGGTCAGGCGGGGCGGAAGGAGCCGCTGGCTTCGACCCAGCGGTCCAGGACCGCGGCGGCGCCGCCGGAGTCGACGGCCTGGACCGCGCGTGCGTAGCCGTCGATCATGGCCGAGTCCAGCTCGTCCCCCGGCCCGTCGAGCGCCACCAGGGCCGCGGCCGCGTTGAGGAGCACCGCGTCGCGGACCGGCCCCGTCTTCCCCCGCACCAGGTCATAGACCGCCTGGGCGTTGAACGCCACGTCCCCGCCCCGCAGCGCGCCCACGTCGGCGCGCGGGATGCCGAGGACGGCCGGGTCGAAGGTGGTCTGCGTCGCCGTGCCGTCCTTGACGACCCAGACGGTCGAGGTGGCGGCGATGGTGAGCTCGTCGAGGCCGTCGTCGCCGCGGAAGACCAGGGCGGAGACCCCGCGCTCGGCGAAGACGCCCGCGAGCACCGGCAGCATGTCGGCGTCGTAGACGCCGATGGCCTGGGCGGACGGGCGGGCCGGGTTGGTGAGCGGGCCCAGGAAGTTGAAGACCGTGGGCACCCCGATCTCCTTGCGGGTCGGGCCGGCGAAGCGCAGCGCGGGGTGGTAGACCGGCGCGAAGCAGAAGGCGATGCCCGCCTCGCGCGCCACCTGCGCGGTCTGCTCGGGCGTGAGGTCGAGCCGGATGCCCAGGTGCTCGAGGACGTCGGCGGCGCCGCAGGAGGACGAGGCGGCGCGGTTGCCGTGCTTGACGACGCGCGCGCCCGCGGCGGCGGCCACGATGGCGGCCATCGTGGAGACGTTGACGGTGTGCGCCCGGTCGCCGCCCGTGCCGACGATGTCGACCACGGGGCCCTCCACGCTCAGCGGCGTGGCAAGGTCGAGCATGGTGCGGGCCAGGCCCACCACCTCGGCCACCGTCTCGCCCTTGGCGCGCAGCGCGATCACGAAGCCGGCGATCTGGGAGGGCGTCGCGGCGCCGGACATGATCTCCCGCATCGCCCAGGCCGACTCGTCGGATGTGAGGTGCTCTCCGGACAGGAGAGCGGAAAGCAGGGTGGGCCAGGTCGTCCGGGAGTCCATGGGCACCTACTTAGCGTTGAGGCGGGTGGAGGAGCGACGGCGCATCAGGTCGGCCACCGTGTCGGCCAGGACCATGGGCTCCAGGGGCTGCGGCACCACGGCGTCGGCCTTGGACCAGTCGGCCAGCCACCGGTCGTCGCGCCTGGCGATGATCAGGCAGATGGGCGGGCAGTCGTAGACCTCGTCCTTGGCCTGGCGCGCGACGCCCATGCCGCCTGCGGGCTGCGTCTCGCCGTCGAGGATCGCCACGTCGATCTCGCCCGAGCCGAGCCACTGGTGGACCTTGGGCTCGGTGGCGCACTCCACGATCTCCACGAGGGGTACGTCGGCCGCGGGGCGCCTGCCGATGGCCTGGCTCACCTCGGCCCTGGTGGCGGCGTCGTCGCTGTAGACGAGGACCTTCATCTTCTCGTCGGTGCTCCCAGTGGACATCGGTCGCGCTCACTATCAGTCGAAACGGTATGGTCACCTGGGATCGTACCGGTGCGTCGGCGTGCAGACCCAGGCCACCATGCCTGGTGGGTGTTTTGTGTCGATTATCCCAGGTTGGCTCCCGGTTTGTACCTCCTAACGGGGGGTCGTGCGCCGGACCGACCACCGGAGCCGCAATAATGCTGCCCGTGGCGACAGCATCCGCAATAACTTCGACGACGACAGCACAGTCGTACCGCAGACCCAACTTGGTCAGCGTGGGCACGATCGTCTGGCTGTCCTCTGAGCTCATGTTCTTCGCGGCGCTGTTCGCGATGTACTTCACCATCCGGTCGGTGAGCGAGGGCCAGGGCCTCGTATGGGGCCCCGCGCTGCACAAGGCGGGCCTCGAGCTCGTTGAGGGCGCTCACCTGAACATCCCGTTCGCGACGGTCAACACGATCATCCTGGTCCTGTCGAGTGTGACGTGCCAGCTGGGCGTGTGGGCCGCGGAGAAGGGGCAGGTCGGCAAGCTCCGCTTCTGGTACATCGTCAGCTTCCTCATGGGCGCGGTCTTCGTCGCCGGGCAGCTGTACGAGTACATGGAGCTGGCGTCAGAGGGCGCGACCTTGTCCGCTAACGCCTACACCTCGGTGTTCTACCTGACGACGGGCTTCCACGGCCTGCACGTGACCGGTGGCCTGATCGCGTTCCTGTTCATGCTGGGACGCACGTACGCCGCGAAGCGCTTCACGCATGAGCAGGCCACCAGCGCGATCGTCGTGTCCTACTACTGGCACTTCGTAGACGTCGTCTGGATCGGTCTTTTCGCGACCATCTACATCATTCGTTAAGGAACGGGATCTCTGTGATTAGGATCACCGCTTGGCGGCGGCATCCCCTCGCGAGATACGCCGTCCTGATTTTCGCGTTGGCGCTGGTCGGGATGGTATACACCGCCTTTGTCCAGGTGGGTAAGCCTGCCGACGCGGCATTGGCGGCGGGCAAGGTCGATGACGTGGCCGAGGGCAAGAGCCTGTTCGTCCAGCACTGTTCGAGCTGCCATGGCATGAACGCGCAGGGCACCACCACGGCGCCCACGCTCATCGGCGTCGGCGCCGCGGCCGTCGACTTCCAGATGAGCACCGGGCGCATGCCGGCCGGCGCGCCGGGGCCGCAGGCTCCGCGCAAGCCACTGGCTCCCTGGGTCAACGAGACGACGACGCGGCAGATCTCGGCCTACGTGCAGTCGCTCGGCGGCGGCCCGCAGGTGCCGGGCCACGAGCAGGTGGACCCGAAGCTCGGTGACGCCGGCAAGGGCGGCGAGCTGTTCCGCGCCAACTGCATCCAGTGCCACAACTGGGTCGGCGCGGGTGGCGCCCTCACGCAGGGCAAGTACGCCCCCAACCTCAACGAGGCGACGCCGACGCAGATCTACGAGGCGATGGTCACCGGGCCGCAGGCGATGCCGGTCTTCAACGACTCGACGATCACGCCCGAAGAGAAGCGCAGCATGATCGCTTACATCACCCAGGTCCGTGAGCAGAAGGACCCCGGTGGTTTCGGCCTCGGCCGCATTGGCCCGGTCACCGAAGGTCTCGTAGCGTGGGTGGTGGGCATCGCGGCCCTCGCACTCGCCGCCATCTGGATCACCGCGAAGAAGCGACAGAAGTCATGACAGACAACGAGCACGAGATCGAGCAGCCGGACGACCGCGTCCCCAAGCGCGTCATCGGCACCCCCGCGCCGGGCACCTCGATGCTCGGCACCGCCGAGGCGGCCGAAGCGGACGAGGACGTCCCGGGCGTCACGCTCCAGGACGAGACCAAGGCCCGCAAGGCCGAGAAGATCGTGGCGCTCTGCTTCACGATCACCTTCCTGGCCGCCATCGCGTTCATCATCTCCTACGTCGTGTTCCAGGTCGGCAGCCCAGAGGCGACGGGCACGTCCAACCTGGCGCTGGGCGGCTCGCTCACGGTGGCGATCCTCGGCCTGGCGGTCGGCATCGTGATCTGGGTCCGCCAGATCATGCCGAAATACTCCCTGGTCCAGGAGCGCCACGCGATGGCCTCCGACGAGGACGACCGCGAGGTCGTGTCGGAGACGTTCATCCAGGGCGCCAACGAGAGCGGCTTCGTCAAGCGCAAGCTGCTGCGCCGCACGCTGCTGCTCGCGGCCGCGCCGCTCGGCCTGGTGCCGCTGGTGCTGCTGCGCGACCTCGACAACAGCAAGATGCCCGGCGCCAGGTTCAACAGCACGCTGCGGCACACGGTCTGGGGCGAGAAGACCAAGGAGGGCAAGCCGCTCAGGCTCGTCGTCGAGGGCACCGGCCAGCCCATCAGGGCGGCCGACTTCAACTCGCCCGGCGGCATCCTGTCGGTCGTCCCCGAGGGTTACCAGCACGACCTGACCGCCCTGGCCAAGGCCACGCTCATCCTGATCAAGTTCCGTCCGGAGGAGATCAAGAGCGGCGTCCGGCAGAACTGGACGCACGACGGCATCGTGGCGTACTCCAAGATCTGCACCCACGTGGGCTGCCCCGCGGCCCTGTACGAGCAGAACACCCACCACATCCTCTGCCCGTGTCACCAGTCGACGTTCGACGCCGCCGACGGTGCGAAGGTCATCTTCGGCCCGGCCGCGCGGCCGCTGCCGCAGCTGCCGATCACCGTCGACGCAGAGGGTTACCTCATCGCCCAGGGCGACTTCGACGTGCCGGTCGGCCCCAGCTACTGGGAACGCGGTGACGCCGAGGCCGAGGCCAGGTCGAAGGGAGGCCAGGCATGAGTGACGAGCTGAAGAAGACGCCGAAGGCCATCGCCGGGCCGTCGAACTTCCTCGACGAGCGCCTCGGCGGGGCCAACTTCCTCAAGCGCAACATGCGCAAGATCTTCCCGGACCACTGGTCGTTCCTGCTGGGCGAGATCGCGCTCTACTCCTTCATCATCCTGCTGCTGACCGGTACGTTCCTGACGCTCTGGTTCAAGCCCAGCATGATGGAGATCGCCTACGACGGCTCGTACGCGCCGCTCAAGGGCGTCCTGATGTCCGAGGCCTACGCATCGTCGCTGGAGATCAGCTTCGACGTCCGCGGTGGTCTGCTCATGCGGCAGATGCACCACTGGGCGGCCCTGCTCTTCGTGGCCGGCATGATGGTGCACGCGCTGCGCGTGTTCTTCACCGGCGCCTACCGCAAGCCGCGCGAGCTCAACTGGATCATCGGTGTGCTGCTGCTGACGCTGGCGCTGGCCGAGGGTCTGACCGGCTACTCCCTCCCCGACGACCTGCTCTCCGGCGCCGGTCTGCGGATCACCGAGGGTGTGGCGATCTCGCTGCCGCTGGTGGGGACGTACATCACGTTCTTCCTGTTCGGTGGGGAATATCCGGGTGAGGATGTCATCGCCCGGTTCTACTCACTGCACATCCTGCTCATCCCGGGCATCCTGCTGGCGCTGATCTCGGCGCACATGGTGCTCATGTGGGTGCAGAAGCACACCCAGATGCCGGGCAAGGGCCGCGACAACAAGAACGTGGTGGGCGCGCCGTTCTACCCGGCCTTCATGGCCAAGGCGGGCGCGTACTTCCTGTTCACGCTGGCCGTGGTCAGCGGCCTGGCGACGTTCACCCAGATCAACCCGATCTGGCTGTTCGGCCCCTACACGCCGGCGGACGTGTCGGCCGGTTCGCAGCCCGACTTCTACATGGGCTTCCTCGAAGGCGCGCTGCGCATCATGCCGCCGTGGGAGATCAACCTCTTCGGCACGTCCCACGCGGGCACGCTGCCGCTGAGCGTCATCATCCCGGCGCTGGTGCCGATGGGCATCATCATGACGGGCCTGGCGCTCTACCCGTTCCTGGAACGCTGGGTGACCGGCGACAACCGCGAGCACCACGTCGCCGACCGTCCGCGCAACAACCCGCACCGCACCTCGATCGGCATGTCGGCGATCACGTTCTACGGTGTGCTGTGGCTGCTCGGCGCCAACGACGAGATCGCGGCGAACTTCCACGTCAGCCTCAACCACACGACCTACGCCGGTCGAGTGCTGATCTTCGTCGCCCCGGCGCTGGCCTACCTGATCACCTACCGCATGTGCCTCGGCCTGCAGCGGTCCGACCAGGCCGTCATCTCGCACGGCGTGGAGTCGGGCGTGATCAAGCGGCTGCCGCACGGTGAGTTCATCGAGGTCCACACGCCGCCGTCGGAGGACATCGAGGCCCACATGCGCGGCAAGACGCCGGTGCCGATGCTGCCGGTGGACGAGGACACCTCGGGCATCCCGCCGAAGGGCATGCGCGGCCCGCTCGGCAAGCTGCGCGGGCGCATGTCGAAGGCGTACGGCGGGGAGAAGATCCCGCTGGACGACGGGCATGGGCACGGGCACGAGGAGGAGCACGCCGCCATCGGCTCCGGTGGCGACGACCGCAGCATCAGTCACTGACCCTGACGCCACGAACCGGACGGGCCCGGTCGACGGTCTCCACGACCGGGACCGGCCGGCGGTCCCGCGGGTGGGGC
>NZ_JBFANM010000005.1:0-17313 GCF_040674815.1 Nonomuraea sp. NPDC049709 | reverse complement strand
TTCACCTGGCATTCGGCGATCCTGGTGAACGTGCCCGTCCGGCGTTCCGGGTGGTGGGACGGTGCTGCCGGTCTGGCGCGGAGGAGAACCGGGTTGGCGCAACGGGACCCGTTCACCTGGGGGCGCAGGGCGCCCCGAGGCGTGCCGCCTGGGCCGGGGTGTCGAGGCCGCACCGCGCAGGCCCCGGTGAGTGAGCATGCGGCAGCGGGCCCCCTGGAGGGCCGGTGCTCGTGGCGGCGGTCAGTCGGCCTCGGGGAAGCCGATCGAGAAGGCCGCGTCCAGGTCGTGCCTGGAGTAGGCGCGGAAGGCGATGTGCGTCTCCGTGTGCAGCACCCCGGCCACCTTGTTGATCCGCCCCGGGACGACCTCGGCGATCTCCTCGTACGCGGCGACCCTGACCATGGCCAGCAGGTCGTATTCGCCGGTGATGGAGTAGACCTCGCTGACCCCCTCGATCTCGGCGATCGTCTGGGCGACCTCCGGGATCCGGTCTACCTCTGCATTGATGTGGACGATAGCCGTGACCATGCATCAACTCTATCGTTTCACCCCAAAGGTCGCCCCTCCCGATTGCGGCGCTGGTCGAGCTGGCGGTAGGCGAGGTCGATGCGCGCCTTGTGGCGGGCGGCGCCCCGCGCGGGCAGGCTCCAGTCGCCGTCCACCTCCACCAGCCGCACCCCGGGCGACTCCAGCCAGCGCAGGATGCACTCGGTCTCCTCGGCGCTGGCGGCGTGGACCGGGCCGGGCCCGGGGAGCACCACCTCGGCGGTGGCCGTCAGCGAGGCCACGAAAGCGCTCGGATGGGTGCCTTTCGGCATGACCCCGGCCCCGGCCAGCCGCCCGTAGCGGACGACGTGGATGTCCCAGCCGCCGCCGAACGCCGGGCTGGCGGCCACGAGCTGCGGGATGCGAGTGATGGCGCTGAGGCGCTGCATGCGGGCCGCCGTGCGGACGAACGCGGCCAGCCGGTCACGGTCGACGGACGCCTCCTCGTAACGCTGCTCGACCGACAGCCGCTCCATGCGGGCCGACACGGCGGTGAAGACGGGCGAGGCGTCGAGCGTCATGGCGCGGCGCGCGCTCTCGACGTGCAGCGCGTATTCCTCCGGGCTCTCCCGGCCCTCGCACGGGGCGCCGCAGCGGCCCATCTCGTGCAGCACGCAGGCCGCCCGCCGGGTGCGCAGCGTGACCGGCTGGGTGCACTGGCGCAGCGGGACCGCCTCGTGCAGGGCGATGCGGGCGTCGTCGGCCAGCCGGGCGCTGCTGAAGGGGCCCAGGTAGGTGGCGCCGTCGTCCTTGAGCTCGCGCACGATCGACAGGCGCGGGAACACCTCGGCGGTGAGCTTGAGCCACACCATCTTCTCCGGGAAGCGGGAGCGGCGGTTGTAGCGCGGCTTTGCGCCGCCGATCAGGCGCAGCTCCCGCACCTCCGCCTCCAGCGCGGTCGAGCAGACGATGTGGCGCACCCGCTCGGCGATGCCGATCATCTCCCGGATGCGGGGACGGGTCTCGCCGGCCGTGAAGTAGGAGCGCACCCGGTTGCGCAGGTTGGTGCTCTTGCCGATGTAGAGGACCTCGCCGCGCTCGTCCTCGAACAGGTAGACGCCGGGCGCGTGGGGCACGGACTCGGCCAGATGGCGCTTGCGCTGCTGCTCCGGCGTGGGGGCCCGGACGAACGACTTGAGCTCCTCCAGCGTGTGGACCTGGAAGGACCCGGTCCGCTCGATCAGCCCGTGCAGCACGTCCACGGTGGCCCTGGCGTCCTGCAGGGCGCGGTGGCACGGCTCGACGGGGCTGCGGAAGAACCTGGCCAGCGTGGCCAGCTTGGCGTTGGGCGTCTCGTCGCGGGTCAGCACGCGCCTGGCCAGATCGACGGTGTCGACGACCGGGTTGGCCGGCGGGGGATAGCCGAGCGCGGCGCAGGCCGCCTTGACGAAGCGGGTGTCGAAGCCGGCGTTGTGGGCCACCAGCGTGGCGCCGCGGATGAACTCCAGGAAGCTCGGCAGCACCGACTCGATCTTCGGCGCGGCCATGACCATGGCGTCGGTGATGCCGGTCAGCACGGAGATGAACGGTGGTATCGGCCCTCCCGGATCGACCAGCGTGGAGAACTCGCCGAGCACCTCGCCCGCCCGCACCTTGACCGCGCCGATCTCGGTGATGGCGTCCTCGGCGGGCGCGCCGCCGGTCGTCTCGAGGTCGAACACGACGAACGTGACGTCGCTCAGCGGGGTGCCGAGCTCGTCGAGAGTGCCTTGAACCGGATCCACGAACCAAGACCATAGAGAGGGGGACCGACAGGAACGAGTCACCACCCCTCTTGGTCTTTAGTTACCCTTCCCTTTATGTCCGCGGGAAGACTTGCCGGCCGCTACTCCCTGCTGCGCCCCCTGGGCGCGGGCGGCATGGGAACGGTGTGGCTGGCCAGGGACGAGATGCTTGATCGCGATGTCGCGGTCAAGGAGCTCACGCTGCCCGAAGGCATGTCGCCCAAGGAGCGCTCCGACTCGGTGACCAGGGCCGTGCGCGAGGCGCAGGCCACCGCGCGGCTGCGCCACCCCGGCATCGTGGCGCTGCACGACGTCGTCGTGGAGCAGGACCGGCCGTGGCTGGTCATGGAGCTGCTGCGGGGCCGCACGCTGGCCGAGACCGTACGCGAGTTCGGCCCCATGCCGCCCGCCCACGCCGCGCGGATCGGCGCCGACGTCCTGGAGGCGCTGGGTGTCGCCCACGCCCAGGGGCTGCAGCACCGCGACGTCAAGCCGGGCAACGTCTTCCTGACCGAGAGCGGCCGGGTGGTGCTCACCGACTTCGGCATCGCCAGGCAGGAGGGGCAGGCCTCGCTCACCGAGCACGGGATGATGATCGGCTCGCCTGGTTTCATCGCGCCCGAGCGGCTCGACGGCCAGCCCGGCGGCCCGGCCAGCGACCTGTGGTCGCTCGGCGCCACCCTCTACGTCGCCGTGACGGGCGCGCCGGCCTACGCGGGGTCGGTGGCCCAGCGGGTGCGCGCCACGCTGATGGAGCCGGTGCCCGTCGCGCCGGGTCCGCTCGGGCCGCTGCTGGCCGCCATGATGGCGCAGCACCCCGCCGCCCGTCCCGATCCGGCCGTGGCCGTCCAGGCGCTCAGGCAGGTCGCCGCGGGCGGGCCCGCGCCCCGGCTGCCCGCCAACCACGACGTGACCGTGCCCGGCACGGTCAGGCGGCGCGGCCGGGCCGCACTCTGGATCGCCGCCGGCACGGTCGTGGTCGTCGCGGCGGGCGCGGCCGCCTTCCTGCTGCTGAACCGGCAGGACGGCGCGGCGCAGGCGGCGTTCACCGTGCCGATGGACGTGTGCACGCTGATCCCGCAGCAGGAGGTCGGCAGGCTGATGCGCACGCAGAGCCCGCCCAAGGCCCAGCCCGACTCCGACGAGGTGGGCCCCAAGTGCGGCTGGCCGGCCCCGGGCACCGGAGTGGGCCTGCAGGTGCAGAAGGACTCCGACACCGTCGACCCGTGGTCCATGACCGACGTCTCGGCCCGCGCGCTCTTCCAGAACCAGAAGCGCTACTGGTCCAAATACGAGGACATCGACTGGACATGGCCCGAGATCGGCGTGAAGACCTCCAGGAAGGCGAAGCGCACCCCCGTGCACCAGATCACCGGGCTCGGTGAGGAGGCGTTCGGCTTCGAGCTGAAGGGATCCACGGGCCGGGTGCACTCCGCCCACGTCTTCTACCGGCTGGCCAACCTGGTGGTGAGCGTCGAATACGCCACGCTCGCCGACAAGCCGACCGACGAGGACGTCAAGCAGGCGGCCCTGAGAGCCGCCCAGGCGAGCGAGCAGGCGTTGCGCAATGCCCGGTGACCTCTACCTGCTGGCCGGGCGTTACCGGCTGATCGAGCGGCTCGGGCAGGGCGGCGCGGGCACGGTGTGGCGCGCGATCGACGAGACGCTCGACCGGCAGGTCGCCGTCAAGCAGGTGCGGGTGCCGCAGGGGATGAGCCCGTACGAGCGGGCGGAGTTCGCCGACCGGGCCATCCACGAGGCCAGGTCGGCGGGGCGGCTGCGCGACCCGGCCATCGTGCTGGTGCACGACGTCGTCCTCGAGGGCGACCAGCCGTGGATCATCATGGACCTGGTCACCGGCCGCTCCCTGGACAAGGTGATCAAGGAGCGGGGGCCGCTGCCCGCCTCGTCCGTGGCCGCGATCGGGCTGCGCGTGCTGTCGGCACTGGAGGTGGCGCACGCGCACGGCATGCTGCACCAGGACGTCAAGCCGGCCAACATCCTGCTCGACGGCGACGGCTCGGCCATGCTCACCGACTTCGGCATCGCCGCGCCCATGGGCGGGCAGGGCGACCGGTACGGCAGCGCGGGCTCGCCCGGCTACATGGCCCCCGAGCGGCTCAACGAGGAGCCCTCCGGCCCCGCCTCCGACCTGTGGTCGCTGGGCGCCAGCCTGTACACCGCGGTGGAGGGCCGCGCGCCCTTCGAGCGGGAGCTGCCCGCCGCGGTCGCGGCCGCGGTGCTGCTGCACCAGGCGCCGTTCCCGGCCAGGGCCGGCCGTGACCTGGGCGGCCTGCTGATGGCCATGCTCGCCAAGGACCCCGCGACCCGCCCCACCGCGGCGCAGATCCGCCAGGCGCTGATCCCGCTGACCGACCCCGACACGGCTCCCCGCCCCCACCGCTCCGCCGCCCGCCGCCGCTGGTGGCTGCTGCCCGCCGCGCTCGCCGCCGTGGTGGCGCTGGGCGCGGGCGGCTGGTACGCCGCCTCCGCCCTCGGCCGGCCCGACCAGGAGACCGGCGACTACGCCACGGCGCCCGACCCCTGCTCCCTGATCAGCGACGCCGAGGCCGTCCGGCTCATGAAGGGCACCCCCGAGCGCAGCCTCACCCGGCCCGGCGAGTGCCAGTGGCTCATCCGCGAGGGCACCGTCTCGGCCCGCCGCCTCGTCCTGCGGACCTGGGCGGAGCGCCCCACCGGCGACCTCGGCGGCCCCCAGGTGGCGCAGCGCCGTTTCGCCAGCGAGAAGACCACCCGCGCCGCCGCGGAGGGCAGTGACCGGCGCTGGAAGCGCGGCGCGGCCGCCGACGTCTCGGGGGTGGGGGAGGCGGCGATCGTCCAGAACACCTTCAAGTACTACCTGACCTCCACCGACAGCGGCACCGCGTACAGCACGCTGCTCTTCCGTACGAGTAATCTGCTGGGCGAGGTGATCTGGCACCGTGAGGACGCGGCGGCCACCGCCCCGGCGGACAAGGAGGCGGCCGTCGCCGCGGCCCGCCTGGTCTCGGCGGCGCTGCCGCGATGAGGCCGCGGACGGTGCTGCAAGCCCCTTGCAAGGGGCGTGACTAGCGTGTCTCCCCGCATGTCAGGGCAACCCCAGGAGTCCCACCAGTGAACCCCGGAAGCCAGTACGAGCCGCCCACCACCCCTCACCAGGTGCCAGGCAGGCAGTTCCCGCCGCCGGGTATGCCGTCCACCGGGCCTTTCATGGGACCCCCGATGGGCCCGCCCCCCGGCCCTCCCATGCCGCCGCCCCCGAGGCCGGGGCGGCCCGCCTGGGTGCTGCCCACGCTGGCCGCCGCCCTCGTCGTGCTGGTCGCGGCGGGCGGCGTGGGGGCCTACTTCCTGTACGGCAAGATCTCCGGCGTCACCTCGCCCCCGCCGGTCCAGAAGTCGTCGCCGCCCCGGCAGCCCCAGGCCGCCGCGACGGCCCCCGACGTGTGCGCCATGCTGCCCGAGGACGAGGCCGACCGGCTGGTGCCCGACGCGACCGTGGCCAGGTCGTCCAGGGACAGCGACTACACGGTCAACTTCACCTGCAACTGGATGAACCAGCGCATCTCGTTCGGCGAGTTCTGGCGCAGCCGGGAGATCGACGTCAGGGTCGAGCAGCACAAGGGCGAAGGGGCCAAGACCGGGCGGGCGATGGCGCAGAACTCGTACGAGGTCGAATACCGCGGCGGCAAATTCGGCGAGACCGCCAAGCCGTCCCTCGACCCCGACGAGAAGCAGTACATCTCCCCGATCAAGGACGTCCCGGGCGTCGGCGACGGCGCGTTCGCCCAGTACACCTGGCGCCGCGACGGCAAGCTGCTCTGGTACGCCTACGGCACCGCCCACGCCCGCGTCGGCGACATGACGATCGAGGTCAAATACCAGGCGGGCCAGCAGCGCAAGGACGCCCAGATCCTGAGCAACGAGACCACGCAGGCGGTCACCGAGGCCAACGCCATCCGCGAGGTCAGCGGCCTGGTCGCCCACTTCGCCAAGGGCGTGGCCGCCTGGCAGGCGCAGCACCCGAACGTGCTGGCCAAGGCCGAGAAGTCGCCGTCGCCGTCGCCGACCCTCTCGCCGAGCGCCCGCCCGACGCCCTCCCCCACCGTGCTGGCCTCCTTCCCCGCCGACTGCGCGGCCGTCACCGCGACGGCCACGCGCCTGGTGCCCGAGCCCACCACCCGGGCGCGCGGCACCGAGGCCGGCGGCGACCGGCAGACCGAGTGCCGCTGGCTCAACCTGGACCTCTCCGGCGGCGAGGGCGTCACGAAGATCCGCAGTGCGATGATCACGGTGCACCGGTTCACCAACCGGGCGGGCGCGGTGGACGAGCCCGCGGCCAAGGCTTACTACGTGAGCGAACAGGGCGGCGACAAGTTCACCGCCGACTCCTCCATGGGCGGCATCACCTGGGGCAAGCTGGCCGACGTCAAGGGGCTGGGCGACCAGGCGTACCGGCAGTTCGTGCAGACCAGGCAGGGCGTGGTCTCGGCCTCCAGCGGCACGGTGCTCATGCGCAAGGGCTCGGTGGTCGTCCGGGTCGACTACTCCGGCCACCAGCGGCCGGCGGACGAGCAGACCAACTCGGCCAAGGTCGAGCTCATGTCCGAGAAGGAAGCGATGGCGGGCGCGCTCACCCTGTCCAGGGCGTACCTGGAGGCGCTGGCGAAGCAGCCCGCCGGGAGCTAGGGCGTATCTGACTGGCGATCACTGACGGCGGTTAATGGGGTTGCAACCCGGCTGCAAGTCGGACAAATACCTTTAAGTAGGCAAGCAATCTGAGCCGCGCGATCAGGTTTGTCCAGTACAGGGGCATGGGCAAACGCATGGGGGATCACGCGGCTCATTGCTTTTCCCGGAGCTGCCTCTCCCGGGCCAGGAACGGTTCGAGCAGGCCGGGGACGGCCCGCGCGGCCAGCTCCAGGCCCTCGCCGCGGCCCACGTCGACCACCTCGTAGCGACCCCTTCCGGCGCCCGTGGTCGCGGTGACGGTCAGCAGGCCGGAGCGCCGCTGGAAGAACGACTCGGTGACCGTCCAGCCCGCGATGCCCCGGCGGTCGAGCGCGATCGTCCGCCGGACCACGGCGCCCCTGCGGGTGACGAGGTGGCGGGCCCCCAGCGCGTGACCGAGGCTCGCGGCGCTCGCCACCGCGAGCCACAGGCCGTACGCGAGCACCACCACTGGCACCATCCACATCCAGTTCCCCAGCGGCACCCACGGCCACGCGGCCACCGCGACGGCCACCACCACCGCCGCCACGACGGCCCTGACGACCCGCCTGCGCCGGGCCGCCGGCGGGTGCGGCACCAGCGGGGGCAACCCGGCGCCGGAGACCCGGGCGGCGATCCGGAGGGCCAGGGCGCGGGGGACCGGCGGGGTGAGCGCCGCCGCGTCCTCGGTCTCGTCGTCGGGCTTCTTGCCCAGCCCGGTGGCGATGGTCCTGACCCGGGCCGCGCCGCCGAGCCGCAGCAGCAGGGGTTCGCCGAGCTCCACACCGCGCAGCCGGCGCTCCTCCAGCGTCAGGGACCGGGTGGTCAGCAGGCCGCGGCGCAGCCGGAGCCGGCCGGGCTCGCGGTCGAGACGGTAGCGGCCCCACGACTCGGCGAACAGCAGGACCGAGCCCAGGACGCCGACGGCCAGGTTCACCGCGAGCAGCAGCGGGACCGCCAGCAGCGGCTGCGCCACCACCCACTCCCACAGGGCGGTCGCCAGCCGGGTGGCGAAACTCTTGACCCCGAACGAGCCGAGCGCCTTGAACAGCGCGCCGAGCAGCACCGCCGCGCCCGTGAACGTCCACACCGACAGCGGCGCGTACCTGATCCAGGACCAGCGCAGCTCCGCCAGTGGCGGTCCGTCCCCGGTCTCCTCCGCGGTCTCCTGGCGCAGCAGGGTCCGCCGCAGGGCCTCGGCCTCGTGCCGGTCCAGCGGGTCCAGCGCGAGCTCGGACCCGTCGGCCGCGTGCTCTCCCGTACCCACCTTGACCACCGTCAGGCCGAACACCCGGTTCACCGGATCGGCGCGCAGATCGACGCTGCGCACCCGGTCGCGCGGGATCGAGCGGTGCTGGCGGGTGGTGATGCCCGAACGCAGTTCGAGGCGCTCAGGGGTGAGCCGCCAGCGGGTGGCGCGCAGCCGGAGCACGTCGTACGCCACCACGGCGGCGACGATCAGCACCGCCGCACCCGCGCAGACCGCCGCCACGCCGCCGACCGGCCAGTCCCGGCCGGTCAGGAAGCGCACCAGTCCGGCCGTCGCGCCCGCCACCAGCGCCAGCGACTTGATCGCCGAGGCCCACAGGCTCCGCCCCGACAGCCGCCGCCACCCATCGCCCCCGGCCACGGCCGCGCCTCCGCCCGCCGTCCCGGCCACCGCCACACCCCCACCCGGCCTCCCGGCCGCCGTCCCGGCCCCTGCCTCAGCCCCTGTCCCGGGCGCTGTCCCGGGCCCTGTCTCGGGTCCTGTCACCGTGCCGTCCGGTGTGTCCCGCTCCGCCTTCACGTCGCGTCCCCCGGCGTGGCCTGGGTGATCGCGGTCAGGCGCTCGGCCAGCTCGGCCGCCACCTCGTGGTCCAGCGCCTCGATCTTGATGGCCCCGGCCGAGGAGGCGGTGGTCACCGTGACGTCGGCCAGCCCGAACAGCCGCTGCACCGGCCCCCGCGCGGTGTCGACCCGCTGGATCCGCGACATCGGCGCCACCCGCCAGGTGTGCGTCAGCCACCCCTTGCGCGTGTAGACCGCCTGGTCGGTGACCTCCCACCGCTCCACCCGGTAGGAGGCCCGCGGCGCCACCACGGCCAGCACCAGGCACCCCGCCGCGAGCACCGCCACGACGGCGCCCAGCCAGACGGCCCGGTCCGTGAAGATCCAGTACGCCGCCACCGCCGCTCCCGCCACCGGCACCATGAGGATCAGCCACTGCACCGTCCACCACGGGACGGCCCGCGGATCGGCCTGGTTGCGCGGCGGGCGCAACGCGGTCCCGCTCATTCCCCGCCCTCCGTGCTCTTCACCGACTCGGCGACGGCGAGCAGCACGAAGCCGAGCACGCCGATCACGATGGCCGCGAACACCTCATATCCCTTCAAGAACGGCAGGAGATTGACCACGAGCAGGTCGTGCGCCCACCGCCACCATCCGAACAGCGTGTTCACCAGGCCGCCCACACCCTGGAGGAGCAGCAGCCAGCCGAACACCGTCAACACCGCTTGCATGCCATCAGCCTCGCCGCTCCCGCGGGCCGCCCGCGTCGGCCGTAGGTCTCGGCCGGCACCGACTTTGGTCGCTGTCGCCGTACCGCCGGCAGGGCCTAACCTCGATGAACGTGACGGAACTGCGGGGAGACGGTCCCGCCCACGAATACCGGTGGGCGCTGCCGTCCGTGCTGCTCGGCGACCCCCGCGAGGGCCGGCGCGTGCGGCGCTCGACGCGCGACTGGATCGTCGACACCGTCATGTTCCTGATGGCCTGCGGCCTGACGTTCCTGTCCCTGGTCGAGCTCGAGACGCAGCAGCAGCCCGAGCCGCTGATGGCCGTCGAGCAGGTGACGGGGGCGCTGGCGTGCGCGTCGGTGTGGCTGCGGCGCAGGTGGCCGGTCGGGCTCGCGGTGGTGCTGACCGTCCTGTCGTCCTACCTGGAGCTGGTCGGCGGGGCCTCGGTGGTGGCGCTGTTCACGGTGGCGGTGCATCGGCCGTTCAAGGTCTCCGGGCCGATCACGCTGCTCAGCCTCGTCACGCTGGCCCCCTACGTCATCCTGCGGCCCCAGAGCGACCTGGACAGGGGCTGGGCGGCCGCGCTGGGCGTGGCGATCGTGCTGACCGTGTTCGCGTGGGGCATCGTGGTCAGGGCCAGGCGGCAGCTCGTCTGGTCGCTGCGCGAGCGCGCTGACACCGCCGCGGAGGAGGCCAAGCGGCTCGAACGCGAGCGCATCGCCAGGGAGATGCACGACGTGCTGGCGCACCGCATCTCGATGCTCAGCCTGCATGCGGGCGCGCTGGAGTTCCGGCCGGACGCGCCGCCCGCGGAGATCGCCAGGGCGGCCGGCGCCATCAGGACCAACGCCCACCTGGCGCTGCAGGACCTGCGCGAGGTGATCGGCGTGCTGCGCCACTCGGCCCCCGACGGGGACGACGACGGGGGCGGCATGGTGCCCGACCGGCCGCAGCCCACGCTGGCGAACCTGCCGGCGCTGGTCGAGGAGTGCCGGCAGGCGGGCATGGACGTACGGCTCGACCTGCGGGCCGGTGAGGCGCCGGAGGGGCCGGGCCGCAACCTCTACCGCATCGTCCAGGAGGCGCTCACCAACGCGCGCAAGCACGCGGGCGGGGTGCCGGTGACCGTCACCGTCGAGGGAACGCGCGGCAGGGGGCTGTCGGTGGAGGTGCGCAACCCCCTGTGGGCGCGCCACGGCGCGCGCATCCCGGGGGCCGGCGCCGGGCTCATCGGCCTGACGGAGCGGGCGGAGCTGGCGGGCGGCCGGTTGGAGCACGGCGCGACACCGGAGGGCGAGTTCGTGGTACGCGCGTGGCTGCCGTGGCCGGTGGAGACCACTCGGGAGGATGACCTGTGACCATTCCCACGGGCGAGGGCGGCCCGATCAGGGTGCTGATCGTGGACGACGACGCGATGGTGCGGGCCGGGCTGTCGATGATCCTCGGCGGCACCGGCGACATCGAGATCGTCGCGGAGGCCGGCGACGGGGCCGAGGTGCCGCCCCTGGTGACCCGGCACCGGCCCGACGTGGTGCTGATGGACATCCGCATGCCCGGCATCGACGGGCTGACCGCCACCGAGACGCTGCGCCGCACGGCCGCGCCGCCCGAGGTGGTGGTGCTGACCACGTTCCACGCCGACGCGCAGGTGCTGCGGGCGCTGCGGGCGGGGGCGGCCGGGTTCCTGCTGAAGGACATCGCGCCGGGTGACCTGGTGCAGGCGATCAGGAGGGTGGCCGCCGGGGAGCCGATCCTGTCGCCGGTGGTGACGCGGCAGCTCATCGCGCACGTGTCCGACGGCGGGGCGGGGGAGCGTACCGAACGGGCCAGGAAGCTGCTCGGCCGGCTCAGCGAGCGCGAGCGGGAGGTGGCCACCGCTGTCGGGCAGGGCAAGTCGAACGCCGAGATCGGGCGCGAGCTCTACATGAGCGTGCCCACGGTCAAGGCGCACGTCTCGCGCATCCTCACCAAGCTCCACCTCAACAACCGCGTTCAGGTGGCGCTGCTCGTCTACGACGCCGGCTCGTAGCCGGCCAGCAGCTGCTCGATGGTGGCCCGGTGCAGCACCAGGTCGTCGGGGTCGTCCGGCATGGGCTGCTCGCCGAAATGGATCCGGCGCTGCCAGACCCTGGCCATGATGACGCCGTGGCGGAGGGCGGCGTACATCTCGTAGAAGTCCAGGTCGCGCGGCTCGTAGCCGGTCAGCTCCCGATAGGTGCGGCAGACGTCCTCGCGGCGCATGAAGCCGGGCATGCCGGGCAGGCCCGCGCCGACCGTGAGGTCCTGGAAGAACCGGTGCAGGAAGATCATCCAGGACAGGTCCAGCTCGCGCGGCCCCACGGCGGCCATCTCCCAGTCGAGCACCGCGACCGGGCGGAACTTCTGGTACATGATGTTGCCGATCCGGGAGTCACCCCAGGTGAGCACGTCGGGCCCGGGATCCTCCGGCCAGTGCTCCTCCAGCCAGCCGAACGCGCGCTCCAGCACCGGGATGCGGTGCGCGCCGTGCGCCCATTCGTAGTAGGCGCGCTGCGCGTCGACGTGCGCGCGCAGCCCGGCGGGCCCGAACGGGGCCAGTTCCCGCGGCGTGAAGGCGGTCTCGTGCAGTGCCGCCAGGATCCCCACGCTCGCGTCCTGCAGCCCGCGCTGGTCCTCGGGGGAGGCGTCGTGCAGCCACCCCCCGAACGTGTACGGCATCACGTCCGGCGGCACCTCGCCCTCCGCCTGCTCCATGACGAAGAACGGGGTGCCCAGCGGCTCGGGGTCCGGCTCGAACCAGAGGGCCAGGGGCGCTGGGATCCCAGCTTTTTCCCTGGCCAGCCGCATCATCTCGAACTGGGCCCGCAGATCGTAGGACGGGAAGACCGGAACGGCCTCCGGCGCAGGTGCGAGCCTGGCCACGCAGCGCGAGGAGCTCCCACTCCACGTAGCGGTGAAGAACAGGGTCTCGCTCGACAGGCCGTTGCCCGAGGGCCTGGACATCTCGGACACCGTGGCGTCCCCGCCGACCCGGCCGCGGAGCCAGGCGGTGGCGCGTCGACGCAGTTCTTCCAGGTCACGTGTGGAGGTGCGCATCTGCTCGGTCACCGTGGGTCTCCCGCCTGGACATCTGCCCTTCGACAGTCGTATACCGCCTAGCAAGCGCTTGTCCATACAGGAGTGGCCGTTACGGTCAGGTACGCAACAGCCGTACCCTTGTCTGAAAGGGCATGTCACGAAGGGACAAGTGGGATGAGTTCAGCGGGTGAAGGCCTGTCTCGCCCGCTTCCCGAGCAGGTGCGGCTCAACGTGGTCGATCTGGCCTCTCAAGTCCTCGGGACGATGCCCTCCACCTCCATACCGCCGCCCCTGCGCGGCATCGCCAAGTTCGACCCCCGCAAGCGCGCCAAGCTGGGCAGCGCGCCGATCGCGGCGCAGCTGGAGAACGACAAGAAGTTCCGCGAGCTGGTCGCCGAGTCGGTGGCGGCCGGCTGGCCCGAGCTCGTCACCTCGCTGGCCGAGGGCAACGTGCCGCCCGCCGCCGACCCGGTGCTCGTGGCCGCGGCGGCCTACCTCACCCGGCCGCCGGGCTGGGCGGAGATGATCGAAGCCGCCCGCACCGACCTGGAGCAGTCGGCGGTGGCGGCCGAGGGCTCGGAGCGCGAGGAGGCGGTCACGCGGCTGCGCGAGCAGCTCGCCGCGCAGAAGAGCGCCGCCAAGGAGGAGGCCGACCGGCTGCGCGAGCAGATCAAGGCGGCCCGCGCGGAGAACTCCGACCTGCGCCGCAAGCTGCACGAAGCCCGCGAGCGGGCCAAGGCCGCGGTGCGGCGGGCCGAGGAGATGGAGCACGCGGCGGAGGAGGCCAAGACGGCCGCCTCGGCCGCCGGCAGCGCCGGGGAGTCCGAGCTGCGGCGGCTGCGCGAGCGGCTGGCCGACGTGGAGAAGCAGCTGGAGGCCTCGCGCCGGGCCGCCCGCGAGGGCCGGAGCATCGAGGACGCGCGCGTCCGGGTGCTGCTCGACGCGCTGCAGGACGCCTCGGCCGGGCTGCGCCGCGAGCTGGCCCTGCCGACCACGATCAGCCGGCCCGCCGACTCGGTCGCGGCCGTCACCGGCGAGCGTCCCGGCGTGCGGGGGGTGCCCGCGCGGGCGCTGGCCGACGACGACCCGCAGCTCCTCGACCAGCTCCTGGCGCTGCCGCAGGTGCACCTGATCATCGACGGCTACAACGTCACCAAGACCGGCTACGGCACCCTCACCCTCGCCGACCAGCGCAACCGGCTCATGACCGCGCTGGGCGGGCTGGTGGCGCAGACCAGGGTCGAGGTCACCGTGGTATTCGACGGGGCCGAGCTCAACGCCCCCGTGCAGGTGGTCGCGCCGCGCGGGGTGCGGGTGCTGTTCAGCGCGCCGGGGGAGATCGCCGACGACCTCATCCGCCAGCTCGTACGCGCCGAGCCGCCCGGCCGGGCCATCGCCGTGGTGTCGTCGGACCGCGAGGTCGCCGAGTCGGTCAGGCGCATGGGTGCCAGACCGGTTCCGTCAGGTTTGCTGCTGCGCAGACTGGGCCGCGCCTAGATTACGAATTGGTGCGTTTGGGGCAGACCCCACCCGCCACTTCTGTACTATTTCGCCCCAGATGTAATCCCTGGGAGGCGACGCAGTGAGGTTTGGCCGGGTGCCGGTGGCCGCAGGTCTCGCGTTCGGGCTGATGATGTGCCCGATGGGAGCGGCCATGGCTGATCCCAAGCCCACTCTCGGCCAGGCCAAGGCCAAGCTCGAGAAGCTCAACGACAAGGCTGACAAGGTCGTCGACCGGTTCAACACGGCGAACGAGCGCTACAAGAAGGCCAAGAGCACCTTCACCAAGCTGAACGACAGCTACAAGCGCAAGCTGGAGACGGTCGCGGACCTGCGCGCGCAGGTGATCGGCATGGCCGTCGACAGCTACCAGCTCGGCGAGGACGTCACCTCCTGGCCCGGGATCATGACCTCGGACAATCCCCAGAGCATGCTGTCGGGGCTGGCCGTCGCGGGACAGCTCGCGCAGGAGCGCGCGGAGAAGCTGGCGGCGTTCGACCGGGAGAACCGCGGGCTGAAGGTCGAGCGCGACAAGGCGCAGGAGGCCCTTGAGGAGGCGGACAAGGAGCGCGACGCGGTCGAGAAGGAGCGCTCGGAGATCCGCAAGCTGATCGTCGACCAGAAGAAGCTGCTGGACAAGCTGGGTGCCTACAACCCCGGCAACCCGAACAGCGCGGGCATCAAGTACACGGGCCCGGCCTCGGGGAGCGCGGCGACGGTGCTGCGCTTCGCGTACGCGCAGGTGGGCAAGCCGTACATCTACGGCGGGACGGGGCCGCGCGGGTACGACTGCTCGGGCCTGACCCAGGCGGCCTGGGCGGCGGCCGGCGTCACGCTGCCGCGTACGACGTGGCAGCAGTGGGCGTGGGGCGCGAGCCGCAAGGTGGACCTCGACTCCCTGCAGCCCGGTGACCTCATCTTCAGCGAGGGCCTGGGCCACGTCAGCATTTATGCGGGCAACGGGCAGATCGTCCACGCGCCGCAGACAGGCGACGTCGTGAAGGTCGTCGCGCTCTCCGCGTACGGCCGCTCCCTGGTCGGCGCGGTCCGCCCGTAACGTTTTCGGCTCCCGCCCGACCGGATTTCGGCCTCACGCCGCTTCTACGATTCCGCATAGTAGATGGCTTCTGTCGGCGTGCGATCCGGGGTGGGAGCGTTCCCAAGTCGCGGAACGGCCGTCAATTCCTGCGAAAAATGTGACAAACGCGACAAACGACGCCTGACAAGCGCGTGCTGTCAGAAGTGTGAGCAGGGTCACATTTGGATAACGGAACCTGGTGTTCCAGCAGGGGTTTCCTTCCTTACTGACCCTGCTGTCTGATCTTTACAACATGACCCCCCTTTTGCCGATCCTTGACCTTTCGGCGTAGCTTCTGGCGTCGTCGCGGTGAACAAGCCATGACACCGCGAACCCGCATCGGTCCCTCCAGATGCGAGACAGAAAAGAATCCGCCGGTCGTCCCCGATATCCCCAGATAGCTCCATATCGCAATCAATCGGGGTGACGACCTGCCGAGTCCGTGCAGCCAGGAGGCACGGAGCCGGGGACCCAGCGATCCCACGTTTCCCCAGGGATCAGGGGTGAATCGGCGCGTCATCGCGCCGTAGGGCGACTTCCAGGCCCGAATCCGTCAGCTAACCCGGTAGGCGTTCGTGGAAGACACAAGGAGAAATCCTGTCTACCTCCCTGCAGAACCCCCGCCTGTCCCGCCTTGCCCTGAGCGGCGTAGCGCTCACGATGACCGTGACGGCCGGAGGTCTGATCCTCCCTGCCCCAACGGCTCAGGCGGCGACGACGAGCGAATCGGCCGCTGAGACGGCGAAGGCGGAGACCACCGCCAAGACGTCGAAGTCGGCCACGGCAGCCCAGCGACGGGCGGCCAGGATCGCTCGGCAGAAAGCGAAGGCCCGCAAGGCCGTCGCCGTGGCCAAGGATCAGATCGGTGACCCGTACCGTTACGGTGGCACAGGACCTGGTTCGTTTGACTGCTCCGGACTCGTCCAGTTCGCCTGGAAGAGGGCCGGGGTGACGCTCCCGCGCGTGGCGAGCAGCCAGTTCGCCCGCATCAAGAGCAGGATCTCCTGGCGGAACCTCCAGCCGGGTGACCTGATGTTCTTCAGCGGGCTCGGCCACGTGGGCATGTACGTCGGCAAGGGCAAGATGATCCACTCGCCACGGACAGGCGAACGGGTGCGCATCGACAAGCTGGGCGGATGGCGTAAGTCGTCATTCGTCGGCGCGGTCCGTCCCGGCATGTGAAGAAGCCCCGTCCGGATTCCTGGAGACTTTCCTGGATTCGGGCGGGGCTCTCGCGCGTCCGCGGGAGCACCCATGCGGTGAGGCTACGATCGGGCATCGTGTCCGAGCAGGTGAGCCGACGAGCCGCGGTGGCCGGCCTGCTGCTCCTCGCCCTGGCCGGAGGCCCCGAACCCCCGGTCCTCCCCCCGGGGATCCTCGACCTGTGGCCCGGCGGCCGCACGGTCGTCCGGCGCGGCGGTCGATCCGTCGTCGTCGGCCATGTCAGCCACGTCGGGCATGTCGGTCAGGGGACGGGCTCGCTCGACGAGATGGCGCGGCTCGCCGATCGGGCCGGGCTGCGGGTCTCGGCCGTGCTCGGCAGGCCGGTACGCCCCCTGGTCGTCGTCCCTGACTCCGCCCGCGAGGCCGCCCGGCTGGCCGGCGTGGAGCGGCTGGACGGCCTGGCCGCGGTGGCCGACCGCGGGCGGGTGATCGTCGTACCCGAGCTCTTCGCCACCCTCAATCCCACCGGCAGGGACGTGGTGCTCGCCCACGAGCTCACCCACGTCGCGGTCGGCACCGACCACCTCCCCGTCTGGCTCTACGAGGGCTTCGCCGACTACGTCGGCTACCGCGACGCCGGGCTCCCCGTGGCGACGGCCGCCGCCGAGCTGGCCGCCGAGGTCCGCGCCGGACGCCTGCCGGACGTTCTGCCGGGACCTGCGGCTTTCGCGGCCGACGGGCGGGACCCGGACCGGCTGGCACGGGCTTACCAGGAGGCCTGGCTGGCGTGTCGCTTCCTGGCCGACCGGTTCGGTGAAGGGACCCTGGTGAGGCTCTACCGTGAAGCTCAGGCGGCCGGCCTCGACCGGGCACTCGCCTCACTGGGGCTCTCCGTCGCCACGCTGACGGCACGGTGGCGCGAATACGTGCGGGATCAGCTCGTGTGAAGGGGAGGCAGATGAGCGAACGGCAGGACGAGGACGACGCGGCACGGCAGGACGGGACCCCGGGCGGCGCACCGGGCGGCGCGCCGGGCGGC